>JANMUC010000205.1:0-4825 GCA_031391225.1 Deinococcales bacterium | reverse complement strand
CCTTTATTTTTTTGCGATTCAACCGTCCCAAGCATGTCAACACTAAAACTGTCATTTTGTGCATGAACTTCGGCGCTTGAAACAATTTTTCCTTCAAAAGTTTGCACGTACACTGTACTCGAGAATCGCTGCCATTTTTGTTGTAAAGATTTTAGAACATCCGTTGCAGCGTCTAGCGGTATTTGATGAAGTTCTGCAAGATACTCGAGAAAATTTTCTGAGTTAAGGTTTTCAAGTTTTTCTGGGCTTTTTTGATGGAGTCCGCCAAAATTCTGAGAACCGATTTGATACGAATAAAGAACGTGCTCAACAGTCCAAAACCGCCCAACAAGTTCTTTAAATCCTGATCCTACGCTTTCTTTGGAAATCAACGAATAGTTGCTTTGATTGTTAGAACAATATTGTTCGACTACTTGTAAAAGCTCGAGTTTTTGATCCTGAGTGACTGTCCCTTGTACTGTTAAGGTTACTATTTTTGGTAGTCCTGGAATTTCCAGGTCAATGACAATGGCGGCGGCGAAATCTTGTTCTGTGCCAATCTGTATTTCTTTAATTTGTTCCATTTTTTCCTTTAGGATAAACGAAAGGCAGATTATTTTTTAAACGATTATGGAACTTTAAATTTCAAAATTCTTTGAGCGTTTGCGTAAATATTAAATCGTGCATCGCGCAAAAAACCAACCAAAGTCAAATCGAATTCTTTCGCCAGTTCATCCGCCAAACTCGAGGGCGCAGACACACTTGCCAGAATTGGAACTCGAGCAGCAACGCATTTTTGGGCAATTTCAAAACCGCAACGCCCAGAGGTCAGCATCACAAAATCTTGGCTTGCAATTTGATTCTCGAGCAGCATCCAACCGATCAATTTGTCCACGGCATTGTGCCGTCCGACATCTTCTCGAGAGGCAATTAAATCGCCGTGAATGGTGAATAATGCCGCCGCGTGAATGCCGCCAGTCAAGTTAAAAACATCTTGTGAAGCCCGTAATTTTGCTGTGAGTTTGAGCAAAGTTCTTACACTTACTTGCGCTCGAGATTGTATTTTTTGCAAACCTCGAGATTTTAGAGTCTCGAGTGAAGCTGTACCACAAACACCACACGCGCTCAAGGTCAGGGTTTTGCGTTTGAAATGCTCGAGGTTTGGTTGAGTTTTTAATTCCACAACAACGGTATTCTCGAGTTCATCATTTGGGTCATGCGAAATTCTATACACATCGTTCAAGTTTTGAATTATTCCTTCATTGAATAACCAGCCAATACACAACTCGAGGTCATGCCCAGGGGTACGCATGGTGGTATTCAGGATTTCATTGTTGACCCGCAACTCAAGCGGCTCTTCCATGACCAGAACATCGTCACGCTCGAGAAACACGCCGTTCTCGAGAGAAATAACACGGGTTTTGGTTTGGGATTTCAAAAACCACGCCCATGTTGAAAAAAGCAATGTTGGTCTTGGGCGCAGCAAGCAGCGCCCCTACGAAAAAACATTATTGTGTAGGGGTGAACCTTGCGACCATGCCCGCAGGTGCGTTTTATGGTCAAGATGTGTTCACCTTCGGCAGAACATTTTATTTCTCGAGAATCAAAATTCATTTCTCTAATCCGCCGCCACACCCAAGGTCACAAACTCGAGTTTGACGGTTGCATTGTAATCTGGCACATGACTTTCGTTTGATCGTTTGTTCGCGTCAAGCAAAACATTGCCTTCGGGCCAATGAACTTGAAGGTTACTGGGTTTGACGGGTGCGATCAAGATTTTACCGCGATATTCACCGTGACTCGAGATTAGTTTGACTGCATCACCTTCACGTAAACCGAGTTTGGTCGCATCGGTTTGACTCATTAAAATGGCGTCCCTGGTCGCGCCATTCAGTGCGTCTTTCTTGGCATGAATCATCGAGTTAAATTGCTTGCCGCGACGGGTTGAAATCCGAAATTGTCCTTCGGGTAAAAGATCACGCTCGAGGTTGAAGCTCGAGAAGACGGCTTTGCCACCTGGCATTGGGAAGTTTGCACCTTCGCATAATCTTGCGCCGCCGTATTGAAAGCTGTCACTGCCGTGCTCGAGTTTTTCGATGCCTGCGTAAAAGGGTACGACTTTGGCAATTTCCTCTCGGATGGCGTGGGTACTCGAGAAACTGAGCTTGTTGGCAATTTCGGGTTTGACCAGTCGTGCCACCTCGAGCAGCACGTCCCATTCTGGTTTGGCAGCCGTGACTTTAGAACCCGTTATTTCTGGGGATAAAATCACACGGCGCTCGGTGCTGGTTTCGGTAATCCCCCCAGGCACTTCGTAACGCGTGGTGGCAGGCAGCAAGATCACTTCTTCGCCGTCCACGAGCATTTGCGAACTGAGCACAATGTCTTGATGGATGCGCAACGGCACATTCTCGAGCGAGGCTTGCACGGCTTTGGGGTCGGGCATGACCTCAAGAAAATTGCCACCAACACTCCAGAGCACATCCAAATCACCTCGAGCAGCGGCATCGAGCATTTCGGGCGCACTCAGACCAATCCTTGCAGGAACTTCAAAACCCCAATGCTGCTCGAGGTCGGCTGCATTTTCTGGGGTGATTGGTTTGCCGCCTGGAAGCGCAGTGGCGTAAGCGCCCATTTCCGCGCCGCCCTGCACGCCCGAATGCCCCCGTATTGGCACAAGTCCACAGTGTTCGCGTCCGACAAAACCTCGAGCCAATGCCAGGTTGACGATGGCGCGAACATTATCTTCGCCGCTGGCATGTTGGGTAATCCCCATACTCCAGATCAAAACCGCACTTTTGGCTTCACCCAACAACTGCCCTAAAGCTTGCATCTCGAGTTTGGTGCTGCCCGACTGCGCCTCTAAAGTTTCCCAACTTGTGCTTTCAAGCATGGTGCGGGTGGCTTCAAAATTATTGGTGTGGTTGACAATAAAACTCGAGTCTTCAAGGTTGTTGTGCAGAATATGTTTTAAAACGCCTGAGAGAAACGCGGCGTCTCCGCCAGTGTTAATCAGGTGCGTGCGTTCGACCATGCGCGTGCCAAAAACCGCGCTTTCGGGAATGCTCGGAATCCAGTAGCGTTCCATGCCAGGCTCAATGTAAGTGTTAACGCTGATGATTTTCGCGCCCGCTTTGACGGCGTAATGCAGGTATTTGGTGGCAACGGGTTGGTTGTTGGCAACATTCGAACCCATAAACACCATCACTTCTGTACCAATCCAATCTGAATAACTGCATGTGCTGGCTGCCACCCCGATACTCGCTTTCAGAGCCACCGTAGAGGGCGCGTGGCAAACTCGAGCGGCATTGTCAATATTTGGGCTGCCCATGCCTCTAACGGCTTTCTGCGCAGCGTAGTAGCCTTCGTTGGGCATTCCTCTGGAAGTTAAGTAGAATCCCAGTTTTTCAGGACTCGAGGCTGAAATTCGGGTCGCAATGGTCTTGATCGCCTCATCCCAAGAAATGCTCGAGAAACCTGGCTCTCCCCTACGCCGAATCATCGGGTAAGGCAAACGCCCAAGCTCGCGCAGTTCAGAACTCGAGCGGGTTTTGAGGCTCGAGATGTCAGACAGTAAATTCAGATCAAATGGCGGCATCGTATTAAGCCGCAGAAGGCGCAAACGAATGTTGCACAAATGCGGTCCTGGCAGCGTCCAATCGCTTAAACCTTTTGTGCCAAGCGCACAGCCATCGCAAACGCCCTCATTCAAAATCCTCCAAGCCCTGGGCAACTCATCACGGTTTTCCCACAGGGCGCGGGTTAACTCGAGGTAATTGTTCGGACGTTGCTCGCCAAAACCAAAGGGTTTCCAACTCGCCCAGTGTTTGGGATTCCAGGTTTTTACCAGCTTCATGTCTCGAGTTTACCTAAAACAGCAACAAGCGCAAGCCACTGAAAAAAGCAAACACCAGTGCAATCCGTTCAAACCAGACTTGGTTGATGCGCTCGAGAATCGGTTTTCCCAAGAACGCGCCTAGCAGCACGAACGGCACAAGTTTGAGGTCAAACACCAAACTCTGAGCATTAATAATCCCCAAATTCAAACCAAATGGCACTTTGAAGAGGTTCACAACCAAAAAATACCAACTTGACGTGCCAATAAACTCGAGCTTTGGCAGTTTCATGGCGAGCAAGTACACGCTCATGATCGGACCTGCGGCGTTCGCAATCATGGTGGCAATGCCTGCCACCACACCGACCCCGCCCGCCAGCATCGGGTTTGTTGGTGGCTCGAGCTGCCCACAGATTTCACGAATGACTTGCAAGATCACGATAATCACAACAATTGCACCAACCACACGGTTGATCGTGTGGTTATCGAGCTTATCCAGCATAAACCAGCCAACCGCCACGCCCAATGCCGCCCAAGGGAAAATTCGCCACAATTGCGCCCAGTTCGCATGACGCCTGAACATACTGACCGCCACAATGTCGCCCAGAATCAAAAGCGGCAAGATCGCGCCCGTCACGACTTTGGCAGGCAACACCAGGGTCAAACCAATCGAACCCACAATGCCAATTCCGACCAGACCCGTTTTCGATAAACCCACCACCAGGGCACTGCTGGCAGCAATGATCCAACCTATAGGCTCGAGGTTCACGGGTTGTGCTCGAGCGACGTTTTTGAAGTCATAGACGCATTTTGAGTCTCAAAACCGCAAAACACCAGAATCTTGAATAGGGTTCTCGAGCAATGCCCTTTACCCTCTGCTCTCAGCCCTCTGCATTCTTAGCGCTTTCCTCATTTAACCCGCATTCTGAGAGCCAGTCTTTAACTGGGCTTCATTTCTAAAGATTTTTGAATGCTTCCTCACAGGCGACCAAAGTTTTGGCGGTACCTTCA
>JANMUC010000291.1:0-3586 GCA_031391225.1 Deinococcales bacterium | reverse complement strand
TTGGAGTTCTGTGATGACTTGATGGAGAAAGTTTTCAATGTCGTTTGTGGTTGTCGCTTTACTTCTGGGCATGTGAAATAGTGTGACACACAAGAAAATGATTTAGTTGGAGTATATGGGGTAGACTCGAGTTCGCATTTTTATAAATCCAAAGATGTCAAATAGGTTCTATACACCCGTATTGCGTCCCAGCTTGATTGTGAATTGATGTAGAAGGAGCAGGACATGCTTTTGAAATTCTTTGGCTTTGCCCTGCTGTACCTTTTTTGCATTGCGGTTGTGCTGGTTGTAATGGCGTGGGGAGTTATCAACGCTTACAAATTGAACTTTACAGCGGTTTTCATATCCATTGACGCGCTTCTTGACCCTGAAAGCAGCACCTGTCTTGATCCCAGGCGTGCACCTGACGGGCGGGATCGCTTCTTGCTCGTAAGACAGCACCTGGCGGGCTACTCGCGCTGACGGGCTTGGGTCGCTTCTTGACCCTGAAAGCAGCACCTTCTTGATGCCAAAATGCACCTGACGGGCGGCATCGCTGACGGGCTTGGGTCGCTCCGCGCTCTCACTTCTATGAAAACCGCTTCTTGACCATAAAACGCACCTAACGGGCATGGTCGCTGTCTGTTGCGACTCTCGTTGGTCGCCAATGTCCGACGCTTCTTGCTCACAAGACAGCACCTGTCGGGCTGTTCGCGCTTCTTGCTCACAAGACAGCACCTGTCGGGCTGTTCGCGCTTCGCGTCAAACATTGTGCAAGGTGCTGTATTTTACGGGATTTGCTAAATCTCAGCTCGAGCTGCGATCACGGTGGCTTGGTGTGCCACAACCTTAAACGCCTTGAGCAACGCAAATGGTTGCCGAACAGTTATTGCACATTTCAAACTGAGCAACACCGCCGCCATCCACTCGAGATCACCAGTGCCACACTGCAGAACCGTGCCATCCCCTTCAACCTCGAGCGCCATTTTGTGCGGCATCACGCGCCAACGGGCTTCCTCGAGTGGTAAGTCAAGCCAGACTTCGACCAGGAATTTTGATGGTGCAAAAGGCAAGGACTTACGCAAATAAGCTCGAGCGTCAAAATCTGGTGGGCGAACAAAATGCCCGTGATTCACTTGCAACTCGAGCATTCGATCAAAGCGAAATGACCGTACGGCGAGGCGCAAACGGCAGTAACCAACCATATACCAACGCCCGTCATGAAACAGAACGCTGTACGGTTCAACCTCGCGTGTGGTTTGCGTGCCGTCGAACGCGCGGTACGCGAACACGATGGGCGCTCGAGTTTGAACGGCGCTTGCCACGGTCATCAGCCATTTTGGATCGAGGCTGACCGACCACCAGGAAGGCTCGAGTTCAACGGCTTCTTGCATGATGCTGACGTGCTCGGCAAGGTTTTTGGGCAGCACGCGTTTGAGTTTGGACATTGCCGACGTGGTCGCTGGGGCAAACGCGTTTAAGCCCAGTGACTCGAGCGTACGCAATCCGAGCGACACCGCCAGGGCTTCGTCATCGGTCAACATGAGCGGCGGCAATCGGAAACCAGGTTTTAAGCGGTACGCGCCGCCCACCCCTCGAGTTGATTCGACTGGAATACCCAAATCTTGCAATTGCGCCACATAGCGTTGCACGCTGCGCAAACTGACCTCGAGCTTGCTGGCGAGGGTTGTGCCAGTTACCCGTTCGGAAGATTCCAGCAACTCGAGCAAGGTTAAAAGACGCAAAGTCGGGTTGTACATGCCTTCCAGCATAGTTTGGATTGCCGCCGAAAGTTGTCGGGAATTGATGGCACACTCGAGTTGCGGAGGTTAAAACATGAAAAACGATGCTTCACACGATTTTGATTTTTTGTTCGGACGCTGGCAAATCGAAAACGAACGCCTTCCTAAACACTTTCAAGGTTTTGAAACCTGGGAACGATTCAAAGCCACTGGCGAAGCCAAACCAATCCTTGGCGGTATCGGCAACCTTGATGATTTCGTACCCGAAAATTGGCGTCCAGGATTTATCGGCATGACATTACGGCTTTTTAACCCAACCACCCAACAATGGAGCATTTACTGGATGAGCAACCAAACTGGAAAACTAGAGCCATCCGTGATTGGCGGTTTTCAAGATGGTGTCGGGATTTTTGAAGGCGATGATGTACTCGAGGGACGCCCAATTCGGGTGCGGTTTATCTGGTCGGAAATTACAGCAACCTCGGCAGTTTGGGAACAAGAATTTTCGGACGATGCTGGAAAGACCTGGGAGAAAAACTGGATCATGCGTTTTAAACGAATTGTTGAATGACTGGGAGGAGACGAACATGGACACGATCAGCACCGTACAAACTGCCCTTAAAAGCCAATATCACGCTTCGCTCGAGATGCTCAAAGAAGGACTCGAGCGTTGCCCCAACGAGCTTTGGTTGGACACCAGCGCAGGCAATGCGTTTTGGCAAGTTACCTATCATGCGCTGTTTTACATTCACATGTATTTACAACCAGACCTAAAATCGTTCGTGCCTTGGGCGGAGCATCAAAAGAACGTGCAATATCAAAATGGTTTTCCAGGCACACCCAACCCAAAAAGCGAACTGCCTTTGATTCCAGAACCGTACACCAAAAGCCAGGTCATGGCATTCTGGGCGATCTGCGAAAACATGGTTGACCACGCCATTGACACGTTTGACTTGCTCGATCCTCAAAGCGGTTTCCCTTGGTACACCTGCACCAAACTCGAGCATCAGATTATTTCGATTCGTCATCTTCAGCATCACACGGCGCAACTTGGGGATCGTTTGCGGGTACTGTCGGGAACGGGTTTGAACTGGTTGGGGCATCCATAAGAACTACTCGAGGTTTAAGGCAGTGAAGACCGCAAAAACCGTAACCAGTTCTCGCCGAGCACACCCGCTTGAGCCTTGGCTGGAACAACTTGGGCGAACTTGGCAAAATCTGCAATCGTGTCCAGTTCAATTGGGCTGCAATCCAAGCTCATGGTCGCGTCAAAGTCAGAACCAATGCCGACAGACTCCCAACCGATCAATGCCGCGTTGTGCTCGAGGATTCTGCGGCATTGATCGAAAATCGAAACGGGAGTGCTTTGGTCGGTGAACGTCCAACGCGGCTCCAGGAAGTAATTGATCAGGTTCAGTCCAACCATACCGCCTCGTGTACCAATGGCGCGAATCATCTCGTCGGACAAATGGCGGTCTGCTGGAATCACAGGGTCAGGAATCGGGGACACGAGCAAGGCTCGAGGGTTGGAATGCGTTGCCATGATGCGGTCTGGGTAAAACTCGAGCGCCTCGTAAAAGGCTTGCTCTGCCAGGTGCGAGGTGTCCAAAATCATGCCGCGTTCGCGCATGGCGGTCAGGAGTTCACGCCCCTCTGGGGTCAAGCCGCCTGGTGCTCCCGTGCCGCCGGCGTAACGTGTGCGTCCCCAGGTCAGCCCAATCGCACGCACGCCGCGAACATGCCACATCTCGAGATCGCGTACGGTTTTGATCGGGTCTGCGCCTTCCATCAGCACCAACAAACCTGGAACACGATCTGTCGTAAAACGCTCTAAATGATCCTCGAGCACGGCGCGGCTGGTGATG
>JANMUC010000134.1:0-5402 GCA_031391225.1 Deinococcales bacterium | reverse complement strand
GAAGGGCGACCATGCCCGATAGCAGCCGTGTTAAAAGTCAAGCCCCCTCCAAAAGTGGTTTGGTCACATCTACCCAAGGCTTCCCATCCCGCACCATCGCATTCAACACGCCCAATAACTTGCGCATACATGCCACCAAAGCCACCTTCTTCGCCTTCCCAGACCCCACAAGGCGTTCATACACCACCTTCAACGCAGGATTGTGCCTCACCGCCGTTTGGACTGCCATGTACAACATCGCCCGCACATTCGCCCTCCCACCACGAATAAACCGCAACCCACGATGCGAACCACTATCATGATTCATCGGCGCGACTCCCACCAACGCACTCAACCTCGAGGTTGACGCATAACCCAACTCCGGTAAGCTCGAGATTAACCTCGCAGCCACCACACGACCAACGCCTGGAACGCTCTGCAACAACGAATCTAAGGCTTTCAGTTCAGAATCAGCACGGAGTAACTCGAGCATCTCAGCATCCAAATCACCCGTTTGCATCTCAAGGAAGGCAATCACCGCTTCAATACTGGCTCGAGCACTCTCATCTCGAGTGCTTCCAAGACGATTGCGTTCCATCGTTTGCATCTCGAGCAGTTGCCTGCGTCTGGTCATGATCCCTTCGAGCGCACGAACATGCTGGCTGGCTGGGATCGTGATACTGGGTCGAATCCGAGATGCGAATTCGGCAAGCACAGTAGCGTCAATCGCGTCTGTTTTGGCGTGTTTGCCGATGGCTCGAGCGAAATCGCGGACTTGTTTGGGATTGACTACGGCGATTGGCAGCCCAGCTTCAGTGCAAGCGATCAGCAGTGGTTGCTCGAGACCACCCGTGTACTCACAAGCGATCAGGATTGGTTTGAGCTTTTTCGTGTGTTTCACGAATTGTTTGATGCCTTTGGTGGTGTTCTCAAACTCGAGGATTTCACTTGTAGGTAGGATGGTGACATCCAGGCGGGGTTTGCACACGTCAACACCAATGAATACCTCAGCTTTCATGTTGCCTCCTTGGGACGTGTTTCTAACGATGTCCTTCGTTGCAAAGCGAACTCGAGGTTCAGGCAGCGACCCAGCCCCGTCAGGTGGCGTAGTGGGGTCAAGAAGCCGTTCGGACTTTTTCGGAAACGAGAACAGCACAACGATCTAGCTATCGGACGATCTCGAGGATCAAGGTGCGTTTGGATCTGTTGTGCTGAGTCCCACCATTAACTTACAAGGTGCATGCTTAGGATCAAGAAGCAGCGCCCCTACAAAAGCTTTCGCGCCACCGAAATGAACAAGAGCCTCGAGCCATACGTGTAACGAAATAAAACTCCCTTCTCCTGATGTTGGGAGAAGCGATTCCGCCCGAAGCGACCATGCCCGAAGGTGCATTTTATGGTCAAGAAGGTGCGTCTTGGAATCAAGAAGGGCTGGGGATGAGGGTAGATCGCGCAATTACTCCTCGAGCTTTACGCGCAAGGTCCACGTTCAGCAAGTTCGTAAAAACCCTTGTTATCCCCGTCAGTAATCAATTCTTTAGCCTTGCCACCCGTCAAATTTGCTGTCTCGAGGGCCATCCAGTTGAGCCAGTCACGGTTAAAACCCGAATAGCCTTTGATAATTTTGCCGTCTTGCCCAATCAAGTACATGGTCGGCAGGAATTTGGCGTCAAACAATGTTGCCACCGCGCAGTTGTCTTGTACCACGGGCATCTCGAGGTATTTTTTGTCACCTTCACCAACGTATTTTTGGGTTTCAATATCTGTGCCTTCAGAAAAAATCCAGATTGGTAAATTCGGTGCGATTTCTGCCATGCGGCGCAGATAACCAACCACCAATCTCGAGGCGTTGATGACCGGATGCGCGAACACGACCAGCACAGGACTGCTTGCCAGCGCTTTTTGCAGGTCAAGCACGTTCTCGTTTAAGTCTGTGGCAGTAAAAACAGGTGCGGGACTTCCATTTTCTAAAACTTGCATTCAGCCTCCAAAAAGTATCTCGAGCCTCAGCCCGAACGAATCATCTTCGGGCATCATATCAAGTTCTGAGTCTTCTGGCTTGGGTGTTTCGGCTCGAGCATCAAAACGCACGCCGTACAGTGCAACACGGCGTGCAGGTTTCGGGGTAGAATTCGCGCTCAAGATGACCGCAGATGCGAACGCCCTTGTGATTCAGAACATTGGAATGGTTTTCGGTTCTGGCGTAGGGGCAATAACGGCACTCGAGGATGTCAGTTTAACGATTGGCTCGAACGAATTTTTTACGCTACTTGGACCTTCGGGTTGTGGCAAAACCACCTTGCTTCGTTTGATTGCAGGTTTTGAACAACCCAGCACGGGTTCGATCAGTTTGTACGGGCAGCATCTCGAGGGGTTGATGCCGTTTGAGCGTCCTGTCAATACGGTTTTTCAGAGTTACGCGCTGTTTCCGCACATGAGCGTCTCGCAAAACATTGCGTTCGGTTTGGAAATGCAGCGCAAACCAAAACTCGAGATTCAAAAGATTGTGGCTGACATGCTCGAGTTGGTGCGGTTAACGGGTTTTGAGGCGCGTAAACCTGCGCAACTCTCTGGCGGTCAGCAGCAACGCGTGGCGCTGGCGAGGGCGCTAGCGAACCGTCCTAAAGTCTTGCTGCTCGATGAATCCTTATCGGCACTCGACGCCAAACTCCGCAAGGAAATGCAGCTCGAGTTAAAACGTTTGCAACTCGAGACTGGGATTACGTTTGTTTTCGTCACGCACGATCAAGAGGAAGCCTTAACCATGTCGGATCGCATTGCCGTCATGAAAAACGGCAAACTCGAGCAGATCGGTACGCCCACCGAAATTTATGATTTTCCACGCAGTCGTTATGTCGCAGATTTTATTGGCGAAACAAACTTTTTAACAGGAATTGCCGAGGCGAATGGTTTGCGTCTCCCTGATGCGCAGTTACTCGAGGTTTTGCATTCCAGACCGCTTGGCGCTAACGTTGATGTTGCTGTGCGACCTGAACGCGCCCAGATCACTCAAGAGGGTGCAGGTTTGAATGCTGTGGTGCGTGAAGTCGTGTACGTTGGCACGGACACCGTGGTTTACCTCGAGATTGCGGCTGAAGTGTTTCGGGTACGAATGCAGAATCATGGTGGCGCAGCCAAAATTGTCAGCGTTGGCGAGCAAATCAAACTTGTCATTCCACCCGATGCCGTGCGTGTGCTCGAGGCAGAATCATGAAACGCTCGAGGATGCTCGGACGGTACGCGCTGATTTCACCCGCCGCAATGCTGATTTTTGTGTTTATGCTGCTGCCGATGCTGTTAATGGCGTTAATGTCATGGCTCGAGCCTGGACAATTTGGCGGTGTGAAATGGGGCAATTACACGCCCGAAGCCTACGTCAAATTCTTGTTTGACCGCGACCTCAGCGATGTGCTGTTGTTTGACACCGATTACCTATCAATTTTCTCGAGGTCGTTTCAACTGGCGCTTGTCACCACGGTTTTGACGCTTTTGGTCGCTTTTCCAGTCGCATTTTACATTGCTTTGCAAACGCCCAAACACCGCACTTGGCTGATGCTTTTAATCACCATTCCATTCTGGACAAATTTGCTCGTGCGCACTTACGCCTGGATTCTGCTCCTCAGAAACGGCGGCTTGATTGACTCGAGCCTCCACAGCCTCGGCGTCACGGCTACCCCAATCAACCTGATGTACACGCCCATTGCCGTGCAAATCGGTTTGATTTACGCCTTCTTGCCCTTCATGGTTTTACCGATTTACACCAGCCTCGAGAAACTCGACTGGCGCTTGCTCGAGGCGGCTTATGATTTGTACGCCAACCGCTGGCAAACCATGCGGCGCATCGTGATTCCGCTTGCTGCACCTGGCATGGTCGCGGGCTGTATTTTGGTCTTCGTCCCAGCGCTCGGCACGTTCTTTATTCCAGAGTTGCTGGGCGGCGCAAAAACCTTAATGATCGGCAATTTGATTCAACAACAATTTGGCGTCTCGAGGAACTGGCCATTCGGCGCGGCGCTCTCGTTCGCACTGCTGGCGGTAGTGCTGACTTTTATGCTGATTTACGCCCTGCGATTTCGTGGCAAGGGAACTCTAACGCAATGATTAACCCGCGCAATCCACTCTGGCGTTACTCGAGCCTTGGGGTTTTGATGGTCGTGTTCTTCGCGTTTTTGTACATTCCAATCATTGTGCTGGTGGTCTTAAGTTTTAATCAAAATCAAACCGCCACCATCTGGACAAATTTCAGTTTTGACTGGTACAAAACCGTACTCGAGAATCCCAATATTCTGCGTGCCGCCCAGAATTCGTTGATCGTTGCGGCGGTTTCCACCGTTGCCTCCACCGTTTTTGCCACAATGGCGGCGTTGGGCATGGCGGGTAAAACATTCAAAGCCCAAAATGCCTTCAACGGCTTGGTCGGCTTGCCTTTACTCGTCCCAGAAATCGTGACTGCCGTCGCCAGTTTGCTGTTTTTTCTGGCTATCGGACTCGAGCTTGGCTTGACCACCGTCATCATCGCACACGTCGTGTTCTGCATTCCTTTCGCCTACCTACCGATTCGGGCGCGACTCGAGGGTTTAGACCCCAAGCTGCTCGAGGCTGCCTCGGATTTGTACGCCCGTCCCTGGCAAGCTTTCGCTCGAGTGACCCTGCCGTTGCTGCTGCCCGGCATTGTTTCTGGCGCGATGCTGGCATTCATCACCAGCATGGACGATTTTGTGATCACTTTTTTTGTCGCGGGCGCTGGCGCGACCACACTTCCGGTTTATATTTTCGGTATGATTCGCACTGGAATCTCCCCAGAAGTCAACGCCATATCCACGCTGTTGTTCGCCGCTTCATTGGTCATTGTAATGCTCTCGTTTTTCATCAGCCAGAAAAAATAGGTTTTGCCTGTTCCAAATGGAGGTTGTATGAATCAGAAATTGCTCGCTGCCCTCGGAATTCTTGCACTGCCAGCGTTGGCTGCCATCGGTTACGCGCAGTCACCCAAAGCCACGATCAACTTGTACAACTGGTCAAATTACATTCCGCCAGACCTCCTGAAAAATTACGAAAAAGAAACAGGCGTGCGCGTTAACCTCGACGTGTACGACTCGAACGAATCCTTGCTGGCAAAACTCAAAGCGGGCGCATCGGGTTATGACATCATTGTGCCGTCCGATTACATGGTGAAAATCATGATCGACGAGGGCATTCTCGAGAAAATTGGCGCAAGCAAGCTCAGCAATTTCAAAAACATTCAGAACTTCTCAGCCAAACCACCCTTCGACGCCACTCGAGCTTACTCTGCGCCGTACATGTGGGGCGTGACAGGCTTTACGTACGATTCCGCTCGAGTCCCTGGCGGTAAACTTGCCGATTCTTGGAAATCATTCTTTGAACCTTCAGAAGATTTAAGAGGTCAGATTGTTGCCCTCAAC
>JANMUC010000105.1:0-8812 GCA_031391225.1 Deinococcales bacterium | reverse complement strand
CACCGTTACCAGGACAACATCTTTCAAATTCGAGCTTGAAAGATGTTGTCGCTATTTTATGAAAAAGTCACCGAGAATACGTGGTTGACAGATTAAAGTGAACTGATATCAGGGAACAAGATAGGTGATTCTCAACTCTGGTTGGTTGCTGGCGTTGTCACCCGCGTTAAAGAGTGCTATGTCGGCTATACCATCACCATCGGTTGCCTTCGGAAAGTAAAGCATGTATTGTGAACGCTTTCCTCGAGCCTCACGGTTGTCCCAGTCGTTCTGAACAAATGTAAGTCCGTTCTGATACTCCTTCCATTCAAGGCTGGCATCACCAATGGTCGTGTCAAACTCACCAAGTACGCTGGTATTAAAATCACTTCCATTGAGGAAACTGCCATAGCTAACGTGTGTGGCAATCAGTTTCTTACCGTTGAGCGCAAGGTTGGTGTAAGGAGATCCCAACGCAGCGTCTCCCTGGAAGAGCCTGAGCTTGGCAGATATCAACCGATCTGAGGTTGTCAGTCCTGTGACTTCGAGATTCGAGAGGTCAAAACTGAGGTAGCTCTTGTACTGGGCATTATCAACCAGTGTACTGTCACCAACACTCAGGCGCAGTGCGTTGCTATCGAATTCGCCATTACTCCGCACCCAACCGTCTCGAGCTGCATCACTTTTTAAGGTCGCGTTCAGTTCCTTAAAGGTTTTGAATGTCGAAGCAATTGGAGTGAGGGCATTGCCTGCCAAGTCCGTGCTTCCCGCCCCGAGGCTAAAGCTGTAATCCTTGCCAGTGCTTGTGTAGTTCAGGTCGCCCACAGGGTCAATCTCGAGCATCGTATCATTTTCGCTCCAGGTGAATTGCACACCTGGCATGTCAGTAGACACGTAAGCCAGTTCGGTAGCGATTTTGTTCATGGTTTCGCTGAATTTGAGGGTGATTTTTGCGTTTTTGGCGATACCGACAGCTCCGTTTCCTGGTGTGATCGAGACGATGCTGGGTGGGGTGGTATCTGGTGGCGGCGGCGGTGGTTGTGGCTCAAATGGGCAAGCCGTCAATAACATGGTGCTGCTCATACAGACGGTTGCAATCAGAATTAGCTTCATGGGGTACTCCTGTTCATAGGGACTCGAGTTAGAATTATGGAACCAGGGCTTCGCAGTTGAGGAAAGCAGGACCAGAACCGCAAACATCAAACCCACCCGCACCATCAAGATTGTCAAAACCAAGACCGCCGTAAAGATGGTCAGCGCCAAAACCACCGTTCAGTTGATCCGAACCGATCCCGCCGAAGATCGTGTCATTTCCGTTGTTTCCCCAGATGGTGTCATTGCCAGTGCCACCACAAATGGTGTCATTGCCACCCATTCCGTAAATGATGTCGTTACCATCTAATCCAACCATCACGTCGTTGCCAGCCGTTCCAACGAGGAGGTTCGTGCCAGTCGTATCAACGATTGTGCCTGCTAAACCATTGCAGTTAAAGTTCCCTACAAAATCATCTATGGCTCGAGTTTCAACATTCTGAGTCGCTTCATCTCCTGCTTCAACTGCTGGTGGCTGGAGGACTTCGCCACAAGCCATGAACACCAGTGGCACGAACAAACCGAGGGCGAATTGACGAATGCCGATCTTGCGTTGTGCAGTGTTCATTTCCTTGCTCCTTTGACTGAGGGCGAATTAACGGAAACGGATCTTGCTTTGTTCTGTTTTATGTTTTGCTCCTTTCTTTTCGCCCTCCAATCTCGAGCGCCGCGTTCAGCCTGCACCAGACACCATGAATGACCCATGAACGCTTGTTTTGTTGGGTTTGGCAGTACACTCGAGCGATGAGGTTGCAGACATTGGGGAGCCTCAGTTTGCAAGGCTCCGCGTTTAAGCGCAGCAAACCTTTGCTGTTGCTGGCGTATATGGCACTGAACGGTCCACAGCCAAAGCGCTGGCTGGCAAAATTGTTCTGGTCAGAGGCGGAAAATCCGATGAACAGCCTGGCAACGGCGCTCTCGCAACTTCGTCGAGCCGAACCTGGAGTGACTCAAAGCAGCGAAACACACGCCTGGAGCGAGGTGGATTGCGACGCGCTCGAATTGCGAGCAGCCTTTAATGCTGGGCAACTTGAGCAGGTGATTAAGCTTTACGCGGGTTCGTTCGTGCCTGCGCTTGACCTCGAGATTGGTGAGGAGCTTCAGGAATGGTTGTACCAGTCTCGTGAGGAACTGGCATCTCGAGTTCGGCTGGCATTGTTGCAACTTGCCGAGCGTCACGCCCTGCAAGGTCGTTTTGCAGAGGCGGGTCAACTTGCGATGCGTGCCTATCAACTGCCTGGTGCGGCGGCACTCGAGCCAGAATTAATTCCTCGGCTTCATGTCTTGTTTCAGGCTGCCAATCACGTGTTGGGAGCAACACTTGCCGAAGAAAGTCGAGGTCTGGGATTACATCTCGAGCTTTCTGTTGACGAGGCTCGAGGTCATTTGCGGCAGCGCTTGATTGGTCGAAGTTCTGAACTTGAACGCTTGAGCACGCTGAGATTGGGAGAATGGGCTTGGGTTGGTGGGCACGGCGGTATGGGCAAAACCGCTTTATTAAAGCATTTATCTGGTCAGTATCTTCCTGCTCGTTCCGATCTTCCCTATGCAAGCCTTGAGCCAGTCTTGGGCGCTTTGCTTGGGCAGAGTGAACAAACAATCTTGCACAACTTGCGTCAGGCAGAAGGCACTTGGTTGCTCGATGATTGGCAGCGTTTTGACGCAGAGAGCCAAAACTTGATTTCACAACTTCGTACTTTCAGACCAAATTTGCGCTTGGTGATCGCCTCGAGCGAACCATTGCCCTTCAAAGTGGACATGCAACTCGAGCTTGGACCACTCAGTTTTGAAACCCTTTCCCGCGAATCGCTCGAGGCGCACGGTGACACCTGGGAACGCACTGGGGGCTTGCCCAGCCTGCTTGGTGCGTTACTCAGTGGCGACGCTCCAGAACGTGCCCTTGCCGCCAAACTGGAAAGTCTGCCCGATCAAGTCCACGACGTGTACCTGGCGTTCAGTTTACTCGAGCAAGCCAATCCAGCCCTGATTCGCAAAGCACTCAAGCTCGAGGCGCAAGAAATGGCGCAGGTGCTCGAGCAACTGATTTCTGAGGGTTTGGTGTCCACCTCCGGTCAGGCACGGGCGCGTGGCACTGCCTTGGTGTACCTCGAGACGCACCCAGCACGGCTGGGGGCGCTGGCACTGGCTTTGGCGCGTTCACTCGAGGGTTCTGAAGCTTTTGCCCTGTACCAACGATCCAGACTGCTCTGGGAAGCAGAAGATGAACAGGCTGTGATTCAGGCATACCTGGCTTGGGCGAGCGAATTGTTGCGGCGCGGCTTCCCGCAACGTGCCGCCGACCTGCTGCTCGAGGCTCCAAAACATGACCGCGTGCAGTTGCTTCGTGCCAGAGCACTCGAGCAAACAGGGCATTACCGTGAAGCACTAACCACACTCGAGTCGCTGCCCGAACAACCCGAGGTGCTGGCTTTGACTGGAGCAGTGTACTGGCGCTTGGGGCAACCCGAACTGGCGCGTCAGACGTCGGAACGCTGTACCGAGGGTGATCTTGGTGTTCGAGCCGAGGCGCAAAATACTTTGGGTGCACTGGCGCTCTCTGAGGGCGTGTATGCCGAAGCGCTAAAATTGTTTCGCAAAGCCGCCACGCTCTGGCTGGCGCTCAACCAGCGCGACAGGGCGGTAAGATCACTCAACAATGCTGCCGTGGCTCGAGTCGAACTTGGCGAGGAAGCCGAAGATGCCTTTCAGGATGCGCTCGAGACGGCTGGACAAAATCAGTCGTTGCAAGCTCTGGTGCTTTTAAACTTCGGTTTACTGCGCGAGCGCAAAGGTCAAACTCAGGCTGCCGAAGACGATTACACCGAGGCAGCAAGGTTGGCACTCGAGGCGGGAGCGATTGCCACAGCCGCACGAGCTTGGAACAATCATGGGGCATTGCTACACCGCCAAGAACGAAGAGTAGATGCACAAACTTCGTACAACCACGCACTCGAACTGGCTCAACAATCCAGTGAGCACCTTCTGGTGGCAACAATACTGGCAAATATTGCCGAGTTGCGCGGAAACAACGACGCACTCGAGGAGGCAATCCGAATCTTGACTGGAGCGGGACATCTCGAGATGGCAGAACGGTACAGAGCACGGCTGATGGGGGGCTGAACTGTATTGGCTAAGCCCCAAAATGCGGGTACTCAACAAGTCGTTCATGGAGCGTTCATGGGTCAATCCTTAAACTGCGAATCATGCCAAAAAGTGTACTCGAACTCGAGGGTCTAAGCTGGATGGAGGTTCATTATGCGTTTGTTACTGATTGTGCTGGGAATGCTCGGACTGTTCGTTGGTTGCCCGTCCACATTGACACCAAACTCAACCTCAATGCTGGACTTGAACCAAGCCGTGACGCTCAGTGTAAAACGAGCCGCTCGAGGCGAACAAGTGATCTTAACCGTGCAAACTAGCTTGCCGAGTTTCGGGAATACTATTTGGGTTGCAGGAATGCCTGCTCAGGTGTTTCCAAATGGATTGAACTCTATCAAATTCATCATTCCACCTGGCATCCCTGGTGGAATGCAAACCGTGACGCTGCAAAACGCCAACCTTACTGTGAGCACCAACATCGGCGTGTTGGGCGATGTTAAACCAAAAACACTGATTGCCATTTTCAAACCAGGTGTCCAAGCGCTGGATGTCATCAACCTGCTAGCGCAACACAGTTTCAAACTGATAGCCTTCCACCCTCTGACACCGCCAATGAAACCCCAACCGCCCGAAAATGCGTGCTCGGGTGCGCTTGGCGAGATTGACGTGGGCGGTACACCACTGGGTCAAGCCCTCGAAGAACTCGAGCAGCACGACATCGTTCGTAATGTAGATCCAGAAAGTCTTTGGGGTATCGGTGCAGCGAATCACCTTGAAGCCAGCGGTGCTCCTCTTGCACATCAGAATCATTTTCGCGGTCAGGGAACAACCATCGCTGTCCTGGACACGGGCGTTTCAGCCCATCCAGAACTCGGGAAAAGGTTACTCTCGAATCAGGGTTATAGCTTTGTCAACGACAAACTCGCATCGGACGATGACATCCTGAACGGACATGGTACGCCAGTGGCGATTCTGGCAGCAGGAACAAGTTTAGGTGTTGCTCCCGCCGCTCAAGTTTTGCCCATTGATGTCTGCAATTCTCAAGGTCAGTGTCTGGCAAGTGATATTATTCAAGGCGTTTGCCATGCGCTAAACAAAGCTCCAAATGGGATGGGGAAGTTGATCTTGAACCTGAGTTTAGGCGGTGACACTCCGGTTGAAGCCATGAAAGCCATTCTCGAGTACGCTGTGGGTCAGGGAACGTTGATTGCAGCAGCGGCAGGGAATCAAGGGAGCAACAATGGTGGGAAGCAATTGATTTGGCATCAGAGGCTTAAACACTATCCAGCCGCTTTCGATTTGACTGGGCTGGTCGCAGTTGGAGCACTAGAATTTAAAAAAGTTACTGGTTGGGGCGTGGCAGATTTCAGTTCCGAGGGAACGTATGTGGATATCGCTGCACCTGGCGTGAACATACGCAGTGGCGCACCTGATGGCATGAACAAAACCTATAGTGGCACTTCATTTGCCACTCCCCTGGTGGCTGGCGGCTTGGCACTGTGGCGGCAGGCAAGACCCGGGCAAACATCGGCGCTGATTTACAAATCCTTAATCACAACAACCACGCCTCTCGAGCAACCAAAAACCCTGATCGGCAACGGTATGCTCAATCTGAGCAATGTTGGTCCTTAAGGTTACGAACTCTTTTGAAGCTACAACATAGTGATTGCTCGAGATTTTACTTTCAACACAAATGACCGCATCCTCGAGTTTCAAAATGTTGTAGCCTATTTTATGGAAACAGTCATCAAGAATGCGCGGTTGACGGGTTGGAGCGACACCACCGACATTGGCATCGAAGGCGGGCGGATTGTGGCGCTCGAGCCAAATTTAAAAGGCAAACTCGAGATTGATGCCGAAAACAACCTGGTCAGTTCCAGTTTTCTCGAGATTCACATTCATCTGGACGCGATATTGACCGAGGGCGACCCGCGCCCAAACGCGAGCGGGTCATTGTGGGAAGGCATAGCCATCTGGGCAGAACGCGTCAAGCGCTTGACGCCTGCCGACATTCGCGCTCGAGTCTTAAAAGCGCTGCCGTGGTTTGTGGCTCACGGTGTGACCCACATTCGTTCGCACGTGGACGTTTGCGATCCGAACTTAACCGCCTTGAAAACCTTGCTCGAGATTCGGGAAGAAGTACGGGATTTGATTGACATTCAACTGGTGGCGTTTCCACAGCTTGGCATTTACAGCTTTGACGGCGGTGAAGAACTGATGCGCCGCGCCATCGAAATGGGCGCTGACGTGGTTGGCGGCATCCCGCATTATGAAATCACCAGGGAATACGGTGTGCAAAACGTCAAATTTGCCCTCGAGTTAGCCAACAAACACGGTTTACCCGTAGACATCCACTGTGACGAAACCGACGACGAGCAATCAAGGTTTCTCGAGACGATGGCAGCCGAAACCATCCGATTGAAAATGGCTGGACGCGTCGCGGCATCGCACACGACAGCCATGCACTCGTACAACAACGCTTACGCCGATAAAATCATCAAAAACGTGGCTCGAGCGGGCTTGCACGTGATTTGCAATCCGCCAGACAACAGCGTCTTGCAGGGTCGGTTTGACCATTACCCGATCAGACGCGGTTTGACCAGGGTGAAAGAACTGCTCGCGGCTGGCGTGAATGTGGCGGCAGGGCATGACAGCGTGATGGACCCCTGGTATCCGATGGGTTGCGGCGACCCGCTCCACACGGCGTTTGTGCTGCTGCATTACGGTCTGATGTCAGGGCGGGATGACCGTGCCCATTTGTTCCCGATGCTCTCGAGTCGAGCCGCCGCCGTTTGGAACAATCAACTCGTGCGAGGACATGAAGGACTCGAGGGGCATGGTGTGGCGGTGGGGAACGAAGCGAATTTGATTGTTTGGACTGTGCCGAGCGAAGACGATGCGATTCGGACTGTTCCGCCAAGGCGTTATGTGCTGAAACGTGGGAAGGTTGTGGCAGAGACACCACCGCAAACCACAAAAGTCATGGGGGAAGAAATCAAATTCTTACGGTGATGAAATTCGCAATGTCAACGCATCCAAATCAATAATCGCTCGGGTTTTCGTTAAAAAGTCAAGCCCTAAAATTCCGTCCATATCAATCCCGTATTTCATCGGACTGACCTCAACATCAAAATCTTGAAGCTCGAGTTCAAAAACGCTGATTCGCTCGAGTTTTTTGCTGAACACGAATTCTGATCCGCCAACACCTCGAATTTTGTGAACTGGATCGCCTGGTGCGAAACCAATTCCCATTTCACGCAATCGCAACGTGTTAAAAACTGTTCCAGCAGAACCCGTATCGAGCAGCACCGTTTCAAGTATTTTGATCATTCCATTTTGCTCGAGCCTGACTTGAACAAACGGCAAACCGTGCCATAACCGAATGTTCACGCTGCCATCCGAATTCCCATCCAGAATCGTTCTTTAATATCAATTTTTTCTTGACTGGTATGCAAAACCAGCAATTCTCGAGCGGGAGCAATTTCATGCAGTTTGGCATAAGCGTCCAAAGCACTTTCGGAATCATCAAATCTCGAGATGACTGAAAGTTCATCCAAAATTCGGTAATCGTTCTCCGAGTGCGCTTCGATCGCCTCGAGCAACAACCAGGTATTTGGGTATTGATTGCGAACTTCAATCCATGTCATGAGGTAAGTCTAGACGCTGGAACTGAAGTTTTCAATTCAATCTTGAGCAGTACCACTCCCCTATTTTCACAAGCCTTTACTTTTCACCCTTGCTTCGCGTATTTTTGTCTATGGGTTCTGGATCATTTCTTCGCAACCTCACCACCAGCGAATTCAGCCGTTGGCTTGTCTTCAGCCTGATTTCCGTGTCCGTCTGGGAATTCGGCTCGAGGTTGTACAACGCGCCATTTTTGCTGCCTGCTCCGTCTCGGATTCTCGAGGAATTCCTGAAAAACCCTGGTTTGGTGCTGGCGAATGCGTTTATCACCACGCAGGAGATTGTGGTGGGTTTTGTGCTGGGGTCGTTGATCGCGTTGGTCGCGGCAATTGTTTTAATGGCACTGCCCAAATTTATTGAGGATTTTATTTTCAGGCTGGTCACGACGCTCAATTCGATTCCGTTTGTGGCGCTGGCAAGTTTGGTGGTCGTCTGGATTGGCGTGAACGGCATCGCGTCCAAAGTCGCCATTGCGGGTTTGTACGCCTTTTTCGCGCTGGTTTATCACGCGCACAAGGGAATGCTTTCGACGGACACGATGAAAGAAGAACTCTTAAGTTGTTACAACGCCAGTTTTATTCAGCGCATTCATTTCCTCAAGCTTCCATTTGCGTTACCGATTATTTTTGTCAGCTTGAAAGGCAGCGCAATGGCTGCCGTCAACGGCGCAATCGTTGGCGAGTTGTTCGGCGCGTTTCAAGGTTTGGGTTTTATGATTCTGGACTCGAGGTACGTGGGCAACACGGCTCGGGTTTTTCTGGCAGCGGTCTGTTGCACCTTGGTCGGTTGGGTTTTGCTGGGCGTGGTCACGGCGTTCGAGCGGCGCATGGTGGGTTGGCATCTCGAGATGACCCGCCAGAATTAGCAAATAACACCCTCGAGTTTCGGGGGTTTGTTTGAAGAGGAGGCAGTATGAAGCACTGGTTGATTGGTGGGGCATTGGCACTCTCGGCTGTGG
>JANMUC010000028.1:0-5546 GCA_031391225.1 Deinococcales bacterium | reverse complement strand
CGGCCCGGATGTCGAGAATACCGGGCTTTGCAATAACCGGGATTATGCGAGGGGTTTTGAGGCGGCAGCCAGGCAAACGCTGGCAATTCTGGAGTATGCGAAACGTCAGCCGTATATTGACGTTACGCGGGGACTGTTGGTGGGTCAATCTTTCGGTGGTGCTACAACGGTTGCGCTTGCCGCGAAGAACCTTGAAGGCGTCAAGGGTGCAATCAATTTTGCAGGCGGCAGTGGCGGCAATCCCACGGGGCGGCCGGAAAATCCGTGCTCGCCGGCTTTGTTGGCGCGAACCTATGCGGACTACGGCAAATCCGCAAAGACACCGATGTTATGGTTGTATAGCGAGAACGACAGATATTGGGGAAAGGAATTTCCGCGTGATTGGTTTGAAAGCTACATCAAGCAGGGCGGCAATGCGCAATTCGTACAATTGCCCGCGAGCGGGCGGGATGGCCACGGCAGCTTCACCTCAAATCCGAAAGCGTGGAAACCGCATGTGGAGGAGTTTTTCAAGTCGCTGGGGTTCTCCAAGTGACCTTCACAACCGATCCTCAATCCAATCAGCAATGTAATCAATACCCACCTGCCGGTTATCCGCCTGCGCGTGATAGTGGCCGCCGTCTTCGGCGTTGAGAATTTTCAAATGTTTGTCGGTTGACGCAATGGCCACGTACAGCCTGGGTGCGTTGGCGGCCGGTACCACGACGACCAACATGGCAGATGGCTTGCAAACCGCAGCCCAGGCGCTCGCGGCGGATGTTGGCAGCCAAAAGAGCCGCACAATTTTATTGTTTACCGACGGCGAACCAGGCTCGAACCTCGAGAGCAGCGATGTTGCCAAACCCAAAACCGTTTCGGCAGCCGACGGCATTCGGGCTGGTGGGATTCGGATTGTGGCGGTTGGCACGATCGATGCCAACATTAACTTCTTGGCGCAAGTCACAGGCGACAGAAATCTGGTATTTGCCACCACCGCAGGACAATTTTCGGATGCCTTTCAAAAAGCCGACAGCGCCATTCGCGGCTTGTTCAAATCCAGTGGCGGCAGTGTACTCGAGGTGTTGGGCGGTGGTCTGGCTCGAGGGGCATTAACGGCTTTGATTTTGGCGGCGGCGTTGTTGATTGCCGAGAATGTGCTTGGCTTGCGCGGACGTTGGTGGCGCGACTTGGCTTGGATTCCGTTCGTGGCTGCCGCCCTAGGTGCGGGCGGCGCTTTGATCGGGCAGTTGTTGTTTGGTTTGTTCGGCGGTGGCACAATTGCCCGCGCATTGGGCTGGGCGCTGTTTGGCGCGGCGGCAGGCGCAATGCTCGGTTTGGCAGACCGCTCGAGGAGCAAAGCCACCCGTGGCGCAGTTGGCGGCGCAATCGGCGGTTTCCTGGGCGGTTTTGTCTTCGACATTCTGGCGCAAGGACTTCAGGGCGGCTTGGGTGAGGTTGTCGCTGGAGTTTTGGGTTTGGGTGCACTTGGGTTTGCCATTGGTTTGATGTTGCAACTCGCGCAGCAAGCTTTAAAAACCGCTTGGCTCTCGGGCATCACCACTGGTCCTTACGAGGGCAAACAATACATTCTGGGCAAACCTATTGTGACCGTGGGACGTTCGGATGGCAACGACATTGGTTTGTACCGCGAGAAAACCCTGGCGTTAAAAGCGGGCGCATTTGCCTTCAATCAAGGACGTTGGACGTACTCTGGCGAACCTGTCGAGGTCAACGGCTCGAGCACCCCCAGCGCCACTTTAACGGGCGGTGACACGATTCAATTTGGCAACACCCAATTCTTGTTTGAAGAACGCGGGGGCAACTCGAGCATTCCAGAACCGATCAACTCGAGTGTTCCTGAAACACCTGAAGTCCAAAGCGTACCCTCGAGCGCCGTTCCCAATCCAAACCAAACCGATGTCTTTCAGATCAATCAAACCTCCAGCCAACCCATTCCCCGCCCTGACAAAACGCCATCAATGGCATTGGGCTGGCAATTGGTCGCGCCAGACCAAAACGTTGCGCTCGAGGTTGGCAAAACCTTATATCTTGGACGCACACCAAGCAACGACATTGTCATGACCGATTCGAGCGTCAGCAGCAGACACGCCCTGCTCGAGGTGCGCAGTGAAGCTGTTTACCTGACCGATTTGGGCAGCACCAACGGCACAAGCGTCAACAAACACCTGATTCAGACCAACACCAAAATCATGCTTCACGCGGGCGACCAGGTTGCTTTCGGGGGCAGTACCTTCAGTTTACAAAAAACAAGCTGAACAAACACTGATACGATACTCGAGCTTTACAGGAGAAATCATGGAATACCGCGAATTGGGAAAAACAGGCTTGAAAGTCTCGAGCATCAGTTACGGCGCTTGGGCAATTGGTGGCACGTGGGGAACGGTCGATGACCGTGATTCGATGGCGAGTTTGCATAAAGCCTTAGACTTTGGGATTAATTTTTTTGACACTGCCGATGTTTACGGTGACGGGCGCTCAGAGCGCTTGATTGCTCAATTGCACCGTGAACGTTCAGAACCATTTTTTGTGGCGACCAAAGCGGGACGCAGGTTGTCCAAACAGACACTCGAGGGTTACAACAGGGAAAATCTGCACGCTTGGGTGGCTCGCAGCCTCAAAAACCTCGAGATGGATTCACTGGACTTGCTGCAATTGCACTGCCCATCACCAGATGTTTACGAATCGGACAGTGTTTTCGAGATTTTGGACGAAATGGTCAAACTCGGCATGATTAAACATTACGGGATCAGTGTCGAAACCGTTAGCGAGGCAATGCGCGGCATTCAACACGAGAACGTTAAAACCGTGCAAATCATTTTCAACATGTTCAGGCTCAAGCCCACCGAAGCTTTCTTCGCCGCCGCTCGAGCCGCAAATGTCGGTATTCTGGCGAGGGTTCCGCTTGCCAGTGGAATGCTGACTGGAAAACTTTCCAAAACCTCGAGTTTCGCACCCGACGACCACCGCGCATTTAATCGTAACGGCGAACATTTTGACAAGGGCGAAACCTTTTCAGGCGTCGATTACGACGTGGCGCTCGATGCGGTAGAAGAACTTAAAGCACTCGTGCCTGAAAGTTTTACGCTGGCACAACTGGCGTTGCGCTGGATTCTAATGTTCCCAGAAGTCAGTTGCGCCATTCCAGGCGCGAAAACCACCACGCAAGTCGAAAGCAACGCGCACGCGGCAAACATGCCAGAACTCTCGAGTGAGACCATGCAAAAAGTCAAAGCAATTTACGACTCGAGAATCAAATCACTGGTGCATGATTTGTGGTGAGCATGACCTTGGATCAACTCAATCAGATTCCAGAAACCGAATTTATCTCGAGCCTAGCCGCAATCTTTGAACATTCGCCTTGGGTGGCTGAAAACGTCGTTACAGAGCGCCCATTCTCGAGTTTGGAAAATCTTCACACTGCAATGGTCAACGCCGTCAAAACCGCTCCACTCGAGACACAACTTGATTTGATTCGCGCCCACCCAGATTTGGGCGCGAAACTCAAGATGAGCCAGCAAAGCGTTTCAGAACAGGCAGGACTTGGGCTTGACCGCCTCAGCCCCACCGAATTCGAGCACTTCTCGAGCTTGAATAATGCGTACCGCGAAAAATTTGGTTTTCCATTTATTGTTGCCGTGCGCAACCACACTCGAGAAACCATCCTTGAGCAATTTGTGATACGGCTCGATCACACTGTTGAACTCGAGATTGAAACGGCATTAGCAGAAATTACGACCATTGCCAAATTCCGACTGCAAGACTTGATTGCGCCTTGAACAATGACTCTCGAGATGGAACTTTTAGCGATACTTGCCCGTAAAGGTATGGTAGCTTGCGTCAATACGTCCGACACTTGGGGCGCAAGTAAGGGGTCATTATGAAAAGATTTTTTGGATTGTTGATTTATATTGCATTCTTTTTAAGCGCTTGTGCTCCTGGAATTAAAGGAACATCAAGCTTCGATCCAATTTTTGCTGACAATTTAGACGAGGTCGAGATTACTGCCGGACCCGAGTGGTTTTTTAGTACTGGCGGTCCCTTGAACTTACTAACCAGAGCGGAGCGCGACACAACTTTGAATGGTCTAATTGCTCCTGGCGAATATTATGCTGGAAATAACAGATCTCTTCCCGTCAATTGGTTCAAGCTCAAGGACCTGAAGGCTCCGGCTGGATGGATCGTAACAGTGGCTGGGCAAAAAGCAACTCGACATGTAACCAAAACAGATGAAGTCTATTACTACTATTTCGATACTGCTTCAATCACTTGGATGATCAAAGCGCCACCAGCTACACCAGTTGGAAGTTATCCAATACTAATTACAGTTGCCAATCGTGACCGTACTGATAGTGCTGCACCATTGTTTTTAACAATCAAAGTCACCACTCCAAAACCGTCAGCACAGTAAACCTGACTCGAATAATAAATTTCGCGCTCCTATAGGCGCGAAATTTATACTGTTACGACTCGAGTCACGCCTCGGAATAACTCAAGCTCGAGACTCGTGATAGCCTGTTGAAGCATTTACAAACGGAGGCGACATGAGTTACAAGAAAATTGTGATCCCTGCTGGCGAGAAAATCACCATGCAAGACGGTATTTTGAACGTTCCAAACAACCCTATCGTGCCATTTATCGAAGGTGACGGCACTGGCGCTGACATCTGGCGTGCCAGCGTGCGCGTGATGGATGCCGCCGTCGAAAAGGCTTATGGCGGCAAGAAAAAAATCTCTTGGATGGAAGTATACGCGGGGGAAAAAGCCAATGAGGTTTACGAAGAAACCGTCTGGCTGCCTGAGGAAACCAACGAAGCCATCCGCGAATATTTAGTCGGCATCAAAGGACCGCTGACCACACCCGTCGGCGGTGGCATTCGCAGCATCAACGTGGCGTTGCGTCAAATTCTGGATTTATACGCCTGCATTCGTCCGGTGCAGTATTTCACGGGTGTGCCAAGTCCGGTCAAGCAACCCGAATTGGTGGACATGGTGATCTTCCGCGAGAACACCGAAGACATTTACGCGGGCATCGAATACCAGGCACAAACCCCTGACGCAATCAAATTGATCAAGTTCTTGCAAGAGGAACTAAAAGTCAACAAAATTCGCTTTCCAGACACCTCGAGCATCGGGATTAAACCCGTTTCGATTGAAGGTACAGAACGTCTGGTGCGTGCTGCATTAAAATATGCACTCGAGAACAAACGTCGGAATCTGACCTTGGTGCACAAGGGCAACATCATGAAGTTCACCGAGGGCAGCTTTAAAAACTGGGGTTATGCCCTGGCAGAACGCGAATTTGGCAGTCAAGTTTACACTTGGGCACAGTGGGAGCGCACCAAGGAGGCGCAAGGCGAACCTGCAGCAAATGCCGAGCAAGATGCTGCATTGAAGTCTGGCAAGTTGCTGGTGAAAGACGCGATTGCCGATGCCTTCTTGCAACAAATTTTGCTGCGTCCAAGCGAGTACGATGTCATCGCCACGCTTAACCTGAACGGCGATTATCTGTCCGACGCTCTGGCAGCCCAAGTCGGCGGCATTGGCATT
>JANMUC010000007.1:0-4350 GCA_031391225.1 Deinococcales bacterium | reverse complement strand
GCTGTCCTCACCCAACAACCGTGACGAGTAAGCCCGAAGCTCGAGTTCGCTTTGACATTGCGCAGCGTGGATTTCACTCCAACGGTTTTGCATTGGTCGCTTTCAAATTCTCGAAGTACGGCGCACGAATCACGCCGCGATCAGTGATGAATGCAGTCACGTATTTTGCGGGGGTGACATCAAACGCGGGATTGAAAACGTCTACACCTTCAGGCATGGTACGACGCAAACCAAAACTCGAGACTTCATCCGCATCACGTTGTTCTATCTCGATGCTCAGCCCGTCGGGTGTGGCAAAGTCAATGGTGCTGAAAGGGGCGGCAACATAAAACGGAATGCCGTGTTCTTTCGCCAAAATTGCCACACCGTATGTGCCGATCTTGTTGGCGAAATCACCATTCGCGGCGACACGATCACAGCCAACAATCACCGCGCCGATGTTCTTATCACGCATGACGGTGGCTGCCATGTTGTCAGTAATCACGGTGACGGGCAAGCCCGCCTGTTGCAATTCCCAAGCGGTTAAACGTGCGCCTTGAAGCAATGGGCGGGTTTCATCGGCGTACACGTGAATAATCTGTCCGAATGCCGCTGCCGCATAAATCGGCGCGAGTGCCGTGCCAATGCCCGTCGTCGCAAGGCTGCCCGCGTTGCAATGCGTCAGGATGCTCGAGACGCCAGCCAGAAGCGGCACGCCGTGTTCACCGATCAAGTTTGAGGTGCGTTCCTCAGAGGTTTTGATGGCGAGTGCTTCCGTCAGTACCGCATTTTTCAGGTCGCTTGAGCTTGAAAAACTTGAGGCTTGAATTCGTTGCATCACGCGGTCTAACGCCCAAAAAAGGTTGACGGCGGTGGGTCTTGATGTCGCCAAGTAATCTCGAGCTTCTGATAATTTCTCGAGAAATACGGCTCGAGTTGTATCTTCAGGCAAACTTCTAATGCCAAGCCACAAGCCAAAAGCCGCCGCCACACCAATCGCTGGCGCACCACGAACCCGCAAAACCTTGATCGCCTCCCACATGGTCGGCGCGTCTGGAATTTTGATCATCACACGCTCGAGTGGCAGCAAAGTTTGATCGAGCAAAAACACGGTTTGATTTTCAAAAACCACGGTGGGTTGAGCTTGAATCATGACTCAATCACTTCCCGCACGATGTTCTCGAGTTCAGCAAAGCTCGAGATTTCTTGATGTGATTTGATCAATTTTGTTCCAATTTCCAAATTCATCTCGAGTACCTTAACGCGTTTTTGATCGTCGGTAATGCTGTCAACGTCAAACACGTGTGCGAAACCAACGCTGCGCCGAATCATTTCGCAACCCGCAAAACCAGCCGTGTCGCGCAAAATCTCGAGCATCAAATTATCTTGGAATGATGTTGAACGCCACGAAATGCTGTTCGCATTCTCGAGTTGCGCCCTAAAACCAAGCTCGAAATGCTCCCAACAAAAACGGTATTGCTGGAACAAATAACTTCTGTAAGCGTCCCTCGAGTTTGTATCGGGCGCGTGACCATGTTGGGCGCTGGCGTTCAAAAATAAATTTGCCACGAACAAACCAACATCAAAACCGATTGGTCCAAAGAAAGCAAACTCTGGGTCAATCACGCGAATGTCGGCGTTGTGATTTTCGTCGGGCTGGCTTGCCATGATCGAACCCGTGTGTAAATCGCCGTGCAACAAGGCTTGCGAACTTGTCATAAAATGGTATTTCAGTTTGGCGACTTTTGCTTTCAACTCGAGATCAGATTGCAATTTCTCGAGCGCGGGTCTGATGCCAGGATCAAATTGGTTGCGGTTGATTTTCCCCTCGAGCAGCACAGGCTCGAACGGTTCGGTGAAAATTAAATCTTCGGTAATCTCGCAGAGTTCGGTGTTGGCAAATTGGGTCATCAAAACTTTTTTAGCTTTGGCTTCCATACCAAAATCGGATGTGCCAAACAAGGTTCTCGCCAGGAACTCACCAATTGTTGCGCCTAAATTCTTAAACCTGACACGGTTGACCATTGGTTTGCGCATGACTTCATGAAATCGCAAATCCTCCATCGCATTGACAAACATCATTTCGTCAAACCAGTACGGCACGGGAACAAACCCAGACGCAAACTGATGCTCTAGGTTCAAAGCTCGAGCTACAAAACCTGCCCGAGGAGGGGAGAGCCGCCACGATTCGCCTGCCACGCGCAAATACGGCACGCCTTGCTTGACCAAAATACTTTTTGCCCTGTTGCCAGTTTCAAACACCCGAAAGACAAAATTAAGGTTGCCATCGCTCAACTCTTCAGCCTCGAGTTTCGCGCTAACATCAATCAAATCTCGAGCCGTGGGATGTGAACGCACGTAATCGATCACGGTTTGAGCATTCAAAATAAAGTAATCCACGGCGTTCCCCTGTTCTGCTTTGCTCGAGTTTAACTTAAAGTTTTGCCGCGACGGGCGAAGGCGGCGCTGGCAACCAGAATGATCGCGCCAATCACGACTTTTTGCCAGGTCGAAGGCACGCCCATCAAGATTAAATTGTTGGTTAAAAGTTCAATCAGAATCACACCAAGCATTGTGCCAAGCACCGTTCCCGTGCCGCCCGTAATTCGAGCACCACCGAGTACCACGGCGGCAATCACGTTCAATTCCGAACCGACCAAATCGGACGGATTGGCTTGACGGTTGAGTGCGCCGTGCAAAATGCCGCCCAAACCTGCCAGTAAACCCGCGTAACCAAAGACAAATAAAATTACGGTGCGCACGCTAAAACCAAGGCGCTCGGCAATTGGGATGCTGCCACCGACGGCATAAACGGCGCGTCCCATCAGGGTGCGGTTGAGAATAAACCAGGTCACAACAATCGCTAGAATCAAAACCAAAACTTGAATCGAGACTGAAACTCGAGCACCCTCAGACGTGGTGGCTTGAATCAGTGCGGTTGTGCCAGCCGAATCCAAACCTTTTGGGATGTCCATGATGTGACGGCTGCCGATGAAGGCTTTTAAAAAACCTGAAAACATGTACTGCGTGCCGATGGTGACAATTAACGACGGGACTTTGAAGCGGTAGACCAAATAACCGTTGAGCAAGCCCATCAACAAACCCATGCCCAACCCAAGCGCAACCATCAAAATATAGGGTGCATCTGGATAGACTGCCAGCGTTAATCGCGTGGTCGCGTAAAGTGAAAAAATAGCGATGGCGGTAAATGACACATCAATGCCACCTGCCGCCAAAACCAGCAAAACGCCAAGCGCAAAAATGCCTGTGGTGAGTGATGCCCGCAATGTATCGGTTACAGTTTTGATTGACCAAAAACTTGGACTGATGATGCTCACGACAAGACAAAAAATCACGATCAAACTGAGCGTAATAAATTCTGGACGGCGAACAAAAGCCTTCCAGGACGGGGGAGACTCGAGCGCTCGAGTTTGGGTTAATGCTGACAAGATTCACCTCGAGAAATTCGGTTTTGTAACTCGAGTTTCATGCGCTCACCTCAGATAATAATTCTTTTGACAATACGGATTCCTCGAGATTGGCGGCTTGAAAAACCTTGGCAATGCGTCCTTTTTTCATGACCAGAATCGAATCGCAATTCATCAATAATTCTGGCAGGTCGTCGCTGACAATAATCACGCCCAAACCTTTTTGTGCTAAGTCTTGCACGATCTTGTAGAGCGCGTCTTTAGAGCCGACATCAACGCCCATCGTCGGACCATGAAGAATTAAAATTTTTGGTTTGATCGCCAACCAACGCGCCACCATTACACGTTGCTGGTTGCCGCCAGATAAACTCTGAGCGGGCAGCATGGTGTTTGGTGTGGAAATCCCGAGCGATTTAACGAATCCTTCAGCCGTGCTGGTGCTTTTGGTAAAATCAATTTGATTGCCACGAAGCAAGCGATCCAAGATGGAAACCATAATGTTTTCACGGATTGGTTTTTGCAAGAACAAACCCTCGGTCAAACGGTCTTCGGGCACGTACCCAATGCCAGCAGATATTGCATCTCGAGGATTGTTAATCACCGCTTTTTGTTCCTCAAGCATTATGTCCCCAGTTGTGGCAGGTTCGATGCCGAACAGTGCCAGCGCCAGTTCGTTGCGTCCAGAATCGAGCAGCCCAGTAACGCCGAGCACCTCGCCCTTGTGCAAACTCAAACTGACATCGCTAAACGCCCCAGGTTTTGAGAGTTTTGAAAGCTCGAGCAACACTTGTGGTTGTGGGCTGGCGGTGCGATAACTGTGCTTCTCGAGTGATTTGCCTGTCATCAAAAACGAGATTTTTTCTTGCGTGTACTCTTTTAGATTTCCTTCGGCAACTTTTGTGCCGTCACGAATCACGATCACGTTGCCACCGATTCTAAAGAC
>JANMUC010000831.1:0-6206 GCA_031391225.1 Deinococcales bacterium | reverse complement strand
TTAGGGTGCAAATATCAAACTCAGGCTTTGACAAGGCTTAAACGGGCATAACCTGCGGCTTTGTCGAACAAACCCATTTTGTCATAACAACGCTCCAACGCTTGGGCAAATAATGCCGTCATTCCAGAATCGCTGATACTTTGAACACTTTCCAGGCAATGCAAGTAATTTTGAACCGCCAAATGGTACATGCCATTTGTTTCGGCTTGAATCGCACGGTGATGTTCGAGTTTGAAGGCTGTGACCGTAATCATTTTTGCTCCGCGAGGTGAAAACCATTCCTCTGAATTCAGTTTAGAGGAGCAAAATGAATGAGAAGGTAATTTTTACGCATACGGTCTTGGGTTTGTACTCAAGTTCTATTCATGCAAGATCATGCAGCATTTTGGTCATCCGCCTCACGCTCGAGTTTGGTATTTTTCTTGTACCTGGACGTTTCCGGTAAATGCCCCGCCCGCCAACCACGTTGGCAGGTATGGCACCAGTACGCCTGATCGCCGTCTCGTAGATCAACCAGCTCCATTCGTGCCGTACAAGACGGACATGCCAGCACCAAGTTGTAACTCGAGATACCAGTTAAAGGTTGATGAAAGCGCGACTTCATATTCTGATTTTAACAGAATAACCACAAAACTGACAAGTCAAAGTTGCGTCGATCTCGAGATTCGATTTTGTTGGAGGTTAAAAACTTTAACTTTCCCTCGCGAGGTCGTTAAAACGCACATGCTGCGAATGAAACTGCAACTCGCAGGTGCCAACCGGACCGTTACGTTGTTTACCAATAATAATCTCGGCAATTCCTTGCTTTTCACTGTCTTTATGATAATATTCATCACGGTAAATGAAAGCAACCAAGTCTGCATCCTGTTCGATCGCTCCAGATTCACGAAGATCAGACAACATAGGACGGTGATTTGGGCGTGCTTCTACTGCTCGAGACAACTGCGACAAGACAAGCACCGGAATATTGAGTTCTCGAGCCAAAGATTTTAATCCCCTCGAGATTACCGAGATTTCTTGCTGACGGTTGTCACCACCATTGCCTTTTCCTGGCGAACCAGACATTAACTGCATGTAATCAATCACAATCATTTGCAAATCACGTTCTGCCATAAGCTTACGCGACTTGGAACGCAATTCAATAATGTTTAAATCACTGGCATCATCAATAAAAAGCGGTGCCTCGGCAAGTTTGCCCGCCGCATTCACCAGTCTTTCAAAGTCTTTATCGTTTAAATTACCACTGCGCACACGGTTCATGTCCACTCGAGCCTCGGCGCACAACATACGCAAGACCAATTGCGATGCGGGCATCTCGAGACTGAAGACTGCCACTGTTTTGTTTTGTCTGATTGCAATGTTTTGAGCGATAGACAATGCAAATGCCGTGTTATGAACGCAGATATCTTGAGCAATAAAGTTTGAACCATCAGGAACAGTCAGGTCGTAGACTTGTTGTTCGCCCAAAAATTCGATGCTCGAGATCGTGTCCCAGTACAAATCTGGGTGCGCGAGTTTTGCCAGTTCCCGATTCTCAAGAATTTCGGCATAACGCTGCAAACGGTACTGCGGCAAGCTGCGGTTGCTGTGCGGGTTGTAACCGCTTTGAACCTTCTCGCCGCTCAGTTCGGCAAGTCTTGTCAATGACAAGCCTCGAGCTTTGGCAAGTGTTTTGACACGGTCCCAAACTTCTTTTGAAACATGCCCGAGATTGCTGTGCGCCACAGTATGAACTCGAGAATTTCCAAAGACTCGAGTGGCTTTCTCACCCAACCAGCCAATGCGTTTTTGGTATCTGGCGATGGCTTCTGGATCAGTGATTTCTACGCGGTAAGAGCGCTCGGTTTTCTGCCAGAATTTGGCGACAATTCCAAATTTCACCAAGGCGTGTTGCACATCTCGAGCCAAGTGTTCTGAAGCCACCGTAAATTCGATTCGCGCTCGTCCTGCCAAGCCGTAAATCGAACCATCGCAACTGAACAAAATCCTTAAAAATTCGCGCAATCGGGCTTCATCAAAACGCCAAACACAATCAGGGAATCGTTTCTCGAGCGCAGATTTACCCCACAACTCGAGTGACCGCAGCCATTCGGTCAGTGGATTGGCTTGGTTCTTCTGCGCTCCTGGGAAATGTGCTCGAGCGATAACATAAGTGATGCGCTCCTGGCGCAAACTTAACTCTGGGAAAAATGCTGCGATGATACTCGAGAAATCTTGAATCAGCACAGGGTCTGTGTTTGTCCACTCTGGGCTGCTGTCCGTCAAACCACCCTCGGCAATGAAATACGCCATCAAACGCGCCAGCTCAATTGGGCTGCTCGAGTCATCACCGAACAAAGCCATTTCTCGAGGAACACCGATGCTGTCACCAATTTTCAGGTCATGAAGCGGTTGCCAACCTGTCGCGGTTAAGAACGGATGGTGTCCTGTGACCTCGATAAACCTGCCAAGCCGTGTGGTGACGCGCCAAACGGGTTTGATGCCACTGTCAATATGATGGCTGACAAAAGTTGGGCGGACTTTGCCACAGGCAGCCACACCGTACACGCACCGCAGTTTGCGCTCAATAAATTCCTCGAGCTTGATGCGTTCGCCCGTGCCAGGAACATCCATGATGGTGTTGGCGGTCAGGCATTTTCCCATGCTCGGGCGAGCAGCCAAAACGTTCAAAGACCCTGGTTGCAAACCTGTGGTCATCTCGTCCAGATCACGAAAGCCCGTCGGTACGCCCGTACTAAAATTTGGGTTGGTTGATAGAGTCGAAATGTACTCGAAAGTTTCAGTGACCAGTTCGTGCATTCCCAAAAAGGTCTGGGCTTTTTTCTGGGTCGAAACTTCAAAAATCAGTTTCTCTGCCCGATCCATCAACTCGCCAACGGGCGCAGATTCGTCGTAAGCAAGCTGCATGATCTTGCTCGAGGCACTGATCAAATTGCGCAAACCCGCTTTTTCGACCACGATGCCCGCATAAAATTTGGAATACACGCTGGTCGGTACGCTGTCTGACAAACCCACCAGGTATGCCACGCCGCCGACTTCATCGATTTGGTTTTTGGTGCGCAACTCCTCGACGATCGTGACCGTATCGACGGGCGAACCGCGTTGAATCAAGTTTTCCATCGCCATGAAAATCTTGCGGTTGGCTTCTTTGTAAAACATTTCTGGACGTAGCATTCCTTCTAAACTCGAGTAGGCTTCGTTGTCCAGCAGAATAGAGCCGAGCACGCTGGCTTCGGCGTCAAGGTTGCTTGGAGGTACGCGGGTTGGGTTGTGGTCATCCATAAAAACTTAAAACCTCGAGCGACAAAACTGATTCTGTCTGGCTCGAGAGGATACCAGATTTTTGATTTGCAAACCTCGAGTTTTAAATGCCCAAACTGGTTTTGGTAAAGAGCGCCGCAGGTTCAAAACCAGCCGCGCGAATGTTGGCGTCTGCGCCTTGTTCGCGGTCAACGACGTAAACAATTTTCTCGATACTCGCGCCCAAATCCTTAAGAATATTCGCCGCCCGAATGGCTTGTCCTGCGGTGGTTAGCACATCCTCGACCAAAGCCAGTTTGGCGTTTTCTGGCAACACACCCTCGAGCAACTTTGCCGTGCCGTACTCCTTCGCGCCTTTGCGCACGATCACAAAAGGCAAACCAGTCTCGAGTGAAAGCGCGGTCACGAGCGGGACAGCGCCAAGTTCAACACCTGCCAGAATACTCAGACCACTTGGCAGCAATGCCGCCAAACCCTCGGCAATCGGTTTTAAAAGTTTTGGGTGCGTCGAAAAACGGTATTTGTCCAGGTAATACTTGCTGCGTTGACCGCTCGAGAGTAAAAAATCCCCCTCGAGGTACGCGGCTTTGACAATGTCTTTTCCAAGTTGGGTTAAGTCTGGCACTCCATGATTCTAACCCACCCAAAACCTCAGTTGATCTCGAGTTGATTCACAGGATCACTCGAGCGGAACTGAAGGTCATAAAGGTCTTTGTACAACCCACCTTGGGTCATCAATGCCTCGTGCGTCCCAACTTCGGTCACCGTGCCATTCTCGAGCACCACAATGCGGTTGGCGTTGCGCACGGTGCTCAGGCGGTGCGCGATCACAAAGGTCGTGCGCGATTGCATCAGTCGCTCGAGGGCTTCTTGCACCAGGCTTTCAGATTCGGAATCCAGAGCACTTGTGGCTTCGTCGAGAATCAAAATGCGCGGATTTTTCAGGATGGCTCGAGCGATTGCTACACGCTGTCGTTGCCCACCTGAAAGCTTCACACCGCGTTCGCCGACCAGGGTTTCGTAACCGTCTTGGAAGCTCGAGATAAAATCGTGGGCGTTGGCGGCTTTGGCAGCCTCTTTGACCTCAGATTCGCTGGCGTCGGGTTTGCCGTAACGAATGTTTTCAAAAATGGTTCCCGAGAACAACTGGGTTTCTTGTGGCACAATGCCGATACTGGAGCGCAAATCGTGCAAACTGAAATCGCGCACGTCAACGCCGTCGATCATGATTTTGCCGCTCGAGACATCGTAAAACCTTGGAATCAATGTCACCAGCGTGCTTTTGCCTGCGCCGCTCGGTCCAACCAGGGCGATCACTTCCCCAGGTTGCGCCTCGAGTGAGACATTATCCAGCACTTTGCCCTCGCCGCGATCACCGTAATTAAAATTCACATGATCCAGGGTGACGCGCCCTTGAACCCGTTCGAGTTTGATCGGGTTTGCCGTTTCGATCAGTTCAGATTTTTCGTCGAGCAATTCAAAAATCCGGCTTGACGCGCCGAGGGCTTCCTGAATTTGACTGAACAAACCCGCCAGCCCGCCAATCGCACCCGCAATCGAAATGGTGTAAAACAAAAATGAAGTTAATTGTCCTGGCGAAATCTCGCCTTGAATCACCAGACGACCACCGAACCAAAGCACCACACTGATTGCGCCGAACATGGCAAAGAACACGCTCGGCGCAAAAAAAGCGTTCAACTTTGCACGACGCATCGCAACCGCCCAAGAGGCGTCAATGGCTTGGCTGTAGCGACTGACCTCGAGTGATTCGGCGGTGAAGCTTTGCACCACCCGAATACCCGATATGGCTTCGTCGGCGTGACCGTTGGCTTCGGCAACCCGATCTTGAAATTCTTTGGAAATTTTACGAATTCGGCGTCCAAACCAGATCGCGGCAACCACAATCACTGGCACGATTGAAAGCATCACCAGGCTTAATTTGGTGTTGGTGATCAGCAAAATCACCACACTGCCGACCAGTGAAATGCTCTGCGAAACCAGATTCGAGAGCACCGTCGAAACGATGCCCTGAATCGTGCCAGCGTCAGAGGTCAATCTCGAGGTGATTTCACCCGTTTTGCGATTCTCGAAAAACGTGATCGACATGTTCGCCAGGTGCGCGTAAACCGCCTTGCGTAAATCCGAAACCACGCTGGCAGCCACGAACGACAAGGAATAATTTTGGGCGATACCAAACAAAAATTGCGTGCCAAAAACCGCGAACAACATCAGCACGGTACGGTCAAGGCTCGAGGTGTCATTGGAGCCGATTTTCAGGAAACTGGCATCAATCAGTTGTCCGATCACTTGCGGAAAGACCAGTCCCAAGCCACTGGAGACGAGGGTTGCCATGATTGCCAATGCCAAACGCCAACGGTAGGGTTTGGTGAACAGTAACAGCCGTTTGAATTGATTGAAATCTTTAACCGTGGGCGGTTTCCGATTTTGCGCAGCACGACCACGAGGGGCAAACATATTCACAGATTACCCTCATCCGTTTGAACGCGGCGTGAATTGGGTTGCGTTTTCAGGCTCGAGTCACAACTTTTACCCAAAGTCTTTACCCAAAACCTTGTACAACACATCTCATTTGCCTGCCTCGTTTCTCAGGTGACAGGGTGCTAGGGTCAAAAAATGCGAATTCAAATTTTAATTCTTGGCATGTGCTGTGTGGCATGTGCCGAAAATTCCGCCCAGATTTCTGCGCCGCCAACTTTAGAACTCTCAACTTCTCAAATCACGCGTCCGAGCTTGGTGAAATTGGTGGCTCGAGTTTCAAAAGACGTGACCAACGTCGAATTTTTCCAGGATGGTGTATCGCTTGGTGTTGATGCCAGCGCACCGTTTGAAACCCAACTGGCACTGACCAAAGCCGAGCAGGTCACGCACCAGTTCACCGCCAAAGCCTTCAACACATCAGGAAAATCAGTCTCGAGCGCGGCTGT
>JANMUC010000826.1:0-2038 GCA_031391225.1 Deinococcales bacterium | reverse complement strand
TCTTTCATGCCCAGCAAATAAGCGTGACGGCTGGCGCGACGCATGACTTTACGCACGACATATTCACGTTCAGAAATGCCGAAACTGACACCGTCGGCAAGGGTCATGCTGACCATCCGGATGTGCTCGGCAATGACACGGTGCGATAGGCTCGAGATTCCCTCGTACTTTTTACCGCTCAGTTTCTCAACTTCCGCAATCAGTGGTTTGAAGTCGTCGGTGTCAAACAAATCCTCGACGCCTTGGCTGATGAATGCCGCCCGAATCATTCCCAAACCAGTGTCAATGTTTTTCTTGCCCAAATCCTCGAGCGCCCCCGTGCCATCCGCGCCGTCTGTGCGGTTGTAACCTGGGAAGACCAGATTCCAAAACTCGAGAAAGCGGTCTGATTCGGGGTTGGTGGCGTAATCTTCCCAAGTGTCCGTGCCGAATTTTTCGCCGCGATCATAAAAGATTTCAGAGCAAGGTCCACAAGGTCCATTTGGTCCTTTGCTGGGTGCGTTCTGCGGCCAAAAATTTTCGTCGGCATCGAAGCGGTTGACGTGGTTGGCAGGTAGCCCAACGTTTTTGGTCCAGTATTCAAAAGCGTCGTCATCATCTTTGTAAATCGTCACATAAATGCGGCTGCCGTCGTAACCGAGCCATTTCGGGTCGGTGATGAACTCCCACGCCCATTCGATGGCTTCTTTTTTGAAGTAAGAATCGAACGAAAAGTTCCCCAACATCTCGAAGAGTGAACAGTGCCGGCTGGTGCGCCCGACGTTTTCGATATCGCCAATCCGAATGCACTTTTGCGCGGTGACAACGCGGCGGTAGACGCCTTGTTCAAATTTGGGTTCTGCGCCCAGAAAGTACGGCTTGAACTGCGCCATGCCCGCCACGCTGAACATGATGGTCGGGTCGTTGTAGACAGGAATCGGATGCGAAGGGTAACGCAAATGACCTTTGCTTTCAAAGAAACTCAGGTACATCTCGCGGATTTGGTTGGTGGTTAAAAATCGAGGTTCGGACATCGTAGGGCGATTATAAGCGGGCGGACTGAGATTTCAAAAAGTACCACTCGAGATTCGACCCCTCGGTACACATTTTAAAGCAATTCTCGAGTACCTTTGAGCATCTCGAGCGTGAAGGAGAATCTAATGAAACGACTGGTTTTTGCGGTGTTGGTGCTGTTCACGTTTTCGGTTCAGGCGCAAAATTTCAAACCACAAAGCTCAAGTTTCAGTGCTTTGCAACAAGCCGTCAATCTCATGACCGACGCGCAAGTGCTCGAGCAAGGACGCAAACTGGTGCTCGATTTTTACGTGGTCAAGCTCGAGAGTTTGTTTGAATTGTTCACGCCAGATTTGCAAGTGCGAACAGGTGGGCTTGAGGCATTTCGGACGTACCGTTTAAGAGGTATTGAAATGTACGGGCAGGAACTCGAGACGCTGAAAGAGGAAGTGCTGACTCGAGAAAATATTAAAGGCTATGTCCGAACCGCCGTCTTTGAAAAACGTCCGAATTTGGTTTGGTACGTGATTTGTGCCTTTGATGAAACGGGCGCGGTGGCGTATTTCAACATCGAATTTGCAGGGTCACGTTAAACGTTTTCAAGCTCGAGTTGCCAATTCTCGCACGATTTGTAACCCAAGTTTAGTGGGTGGGTCGTTTTGCAATCATTTACACGCTACCGAGCCATTCTCCCTGCCTGTGATTTACGCAACACAAACAGAGAGAAAGTGACTCGAGGTTTACAAATCCGTACTGCCCATCAAGTACCGGTCAACTTCCCTCGCCGCACCGCGTCCTTCATTGATTGCCCAGACCACCAGGCTCTGTCCGCGTCGCATGTCTCCCGCCGCGAATACCCCTGGAATATTGGTGGCGAACTGACCATATTCGGCTTTAAAGTTGCTGCGTTCGTCACGCTCGAGTTTCAGTTGTTCGCTGATGGTTTCTTCTGGTCCCAAAAAGCCCATTGCCAACAGCACAAGATCGGCCTTCCATTCGCGTTCCGATCCGGGAATCTCGCGCATGCTCCCGCGACCATTCGGCT
>JANMUC010000744.1:0-2654 GCA_031391225.1 Deinococcales bacterium | reverse complement strand
GCGAGGTTGGCAAAGTGATTTTGATTGGACGCGATTTAACCCGTCTGGACAAATCCAAAGCCACCCTCGAGAAAGCCTTCCCGAACACCAAATTTGTCAGCAGTCTCGAGCCTCACGATTGCATCGAAGCCGATCTGATTTTTACCGCCACCAGCGACCCAAACCCTGTGGTGTTCGCCAAAGATGTCAAACCCGGCGCTTGGATTTACGACGAGGGACGCCCCGCCGATGTGGATTTCAGCGTGCTCGAGGTTGAGGGCGTGCGTTTGATTCCTGGTGGTGTGGTTCAACCTCCTGGTAGCATGTACGATACCAACGGTTGGGCGACGGGCAGCCTCGGTTTTGGTGACGGTAACGTGCCAGCCTGCCTTGCCGAAACGTTGATCATTGCCGCCAACGAAGCCTGGGATCGCACCAGCCTCGGCGAAACCACCAAAACCGAGAACATCAATTACTTTGTCACCGAAGCCGAACGGCTGGGCTTTACCGTGCTCGAGAGTGTCGAAAACCCCGCGCCACCAGTTCGCTCTAAAAACTCGAGTTTTGGGAGTGCTCTGAATTGAAACTCGAGGTGAAGCGTGTGGGTTAAGCCGTTGGTTTATACCATGCTGGCGTTGCTGAATTTGCTGGTAATCGCCTTGATCGGCACGCAACTGGCAGCCCATAAAGCTGCCAGTTGGAGTTTACTGTTGCCAACGATTTTCTTTAATTTTTTTGGCACGTACCTACTGAAATACGCCAGCAAAGACGATTGATTCTCGAGTTTTTGCTTAGGGTTCTTGAGTGTCAAATTCTTTTTAGGTAGCGGCAATCCGATTAAGTCCACATATGGATTTTGAGAGCGGAATGGGTCTTAAGTAAGGTCAAAATTCAATTGTGCAATAATGTACCAGATGAATACTTCAGTGTCGCCAAATGAAATTCAGTACATAGTGAATTCTACAACTTGGGTTGGTTCGGTAGAGTTTCGGAATTTACCATTGATTTCGTGGTTAGTTGGTCCAAATGGAAGTGGAAAAACTTTTGCTCTTGCAAATATGGCTCCACAATTGCAGAAACACCTTGTGGAAAAACACAATGAAGACAACCGAAGACCAATTAAGGTTGCTTACATTAAAGTGTCTCGTACCTCTAGCCTTATAGATTCAACAATTCACCGTGGAACAATTGAACAATTGTCATCTCAACAAGACATTGTGGGAGTTGTAGAAACAACCTTTAATACTTCAATCGGGCGACTGGCATCCAAACCTGCATTACGGATACGAGTCCAAGCAACTTTAGAAGCAAGACTTGGACGCAAAATCAACATGCGATTCGATCAGGGGCAGCTTGAATTTTCTATGGAGTCAACATCAGCAACTTATTCCCATCAACAGGAAGCTCGAGGGATTTTGGAGTTTATTCACCATTTATCTGTACTTTATGATGAAAGTTTTGGTGGATTTGTTTTTGACGAACCTGAATTGAGCTTACATCCACAACGACAAATGTGGTTGCTAGACGAAATACGAAAGCTGAATAAACCGTGTATCATTGCTACCCATTCTCCTGCGATGCTAGATGTTCGAAACATTGAAGATTTGAGGGGCGTCATTTGTTTTCACGGTGATGGTCGTCCACCGACCCAAATCAGCGATTTGACCCTAGATAACTTCCGCTTGACGCGGTTGCTTCCGCGCTTAACTGCTGATAGCAATGCTTTTTATTTCACCACCAACCCACTTTTTTGTGAAGGCTACCAAGATGCAGTTCTTTTTTCTGAAGTTATTCGGAGTCTCGGGTTAGGTTTAGCAATGGTCGGCAATCCTATTGCCGCAGGCGGAAAGGATAGCGTGGTACAAGCATTAGAACTTGCACATGCCTTGGGCAAGAAACCATTTGCAATTGTTGATCTCGATGCAATATTTGACGAACGATTGACTCAGTATGGATTGAATATCCCAGCTTGCAAAGCAAGTTTGATAAAGATGGGAAAGGCTGATTTCGTTGAGCTGCGCAAGTCCTTAACTGACCACCTCGACAAGCTATTGCCACTGATTACAATAGAAAAATGTAATCGATTGACTACGGAACTACAAAAGCACAAAGAAGCTCCTGGTAAACGTCGATTGTTACTTGAAACTGTGGCAAGAAACGATGAGACTTTACAATCTCATGAGTTTAAAAATTCTCGTGAATTAATTCAAGGCGCGTTTAAAACCATGTGCGATTTACTCGAGGAAGCGAATATCTTTGTATTACCACTTGGAGAACTTGAACATCACCTTCCTGGATTCAGCGGTGATCCATTTAACGTTTCGGACAAGGATAAACCCAATACCTTAGATGCGGAATTAGAATGGTTAAAGCCCATCACTCGCAAGAAAGAAGAAGTAAGAAAAAGGTATCCACAGCTTGTAGCTATTTTTGATAAACTTCCATTGGGGTCATCCGTAGATGTTCTGCCAATTTTAAAAATAGAACTTTCGAACATGTTACATATAATCGTACAATCTATCTCGCTTAGATCAGTTACTGAAATCACACATATAAGTAGTGCGTTTAGTCATGATAAATGGAAAGAACTCTCACAAATCTTTACTTGCAATTCATTAACCGTTGAAAGTCCACAATATTTTTTCGGAGAATTTGAAATACTTGATAAATATGGC
>JANMUC010000825.1:0-1212 GCA_031391225.1 Deinococcales bacterium | reverse complement strand
AAAAAATTCGCAATTTAGCCCTACCAATGCAGGGTCAAACGCTGACCGTGAAATTATTCCGTGGTGGCAGAATGCACCGAGGTCCTTCAATGAGCATTGGCTACGGTGATAGTTTAGCCATCAATTTGATCGGTGGCGGTCCAACCCTCAATCAAGCAGAACCATCCATGACTTACGCAACCTCTTGGAATTGGGATGGCAACTCGACATCGATGAATATCAAAATGACCATAGGTACTACTGGTACGGTAACACTCACCGAAACAAGAGACGGAACACCCGATGACAGTTCTTGGTTTTAATCAACTCTTAGCCAATCAGCCCGTCAGGACAAACCATGCTTGATACCGTTCACAACACCATCAAAGAGCTTCTTTACGCCAAGGGTCAAATCGATCCTCTCGAGGTTGAGATTGAATTCAACCCACCCACCAAAGATTGGGTTAATTCTCGAGTTTCGCCGACGCTCAATTTTTTCTTGTACGATCTCGAGGAAAACACCGAGTTGCGTCAAGCCGATTACGACATGATCTCGAGCAAAAACGCCAGAGGTATGGGAAGTTCGACTCGGCGTGTGCCACCCAGGCGGTTTGATTTGCATTACATGGTTAGCGCCATCAGTACCGTAATCGACGATGAGCACTTGCTGCTCTGGCGGGCGATGGTGACACTTCTTAAAAATCCTTCGATTCCCGAACAATTCCTACCTGAAAATATTCTAAAACTCGAGCTTCCAGTCAAAGGGCGCGTAAGTCAACCCGACGATGGTCCTCGCCCGATGGATTTATGGTCTGCCCTCGAGACGCCGCCGCGCCCATCCTTGTTGTACGTGCTGACCGTACCAGTTGACCTCGAGATTGGTTTCGAGTCACCACTTGTACTGACCCGAACCGCGCGTTATAGGTTGCTCGAGCAAGAATCTTCGGCAGCCGAGGTTGCGTTTCATATCGGCGGTGTGGTCAAAGACCGTTTGGGCGCACCGATTCCTGGCGCAAGCGTAAACCTAGTCGGGCGTGACCCGCTTTTATCCGACGCACTCGGGCGCTTCGTCATGACCCACGTTCCCGCAGGTGAAGCCAAACTCGAGGTGAGCATTGACGGGAAAAAACCGAAAACCGTCAAACTCGAGATTCCAAGTGATAATTACGATGTCACGCTCGAGTGAGCAAAATTCACCAGCTTGGTTTTGAGATTTAAGACCTTTGGTTTTTT
>JANMUC010000806.1:0-5488 GCA_031391225.1 Deinococcales bacterium | reverse complement strand
CAAGTTGTATTCTGACAAAGTAGAACTGTGCATGGATTTGTTTAGACTTCTTGCTTCTAGGCAATTCTTTTTTCCATTCAGATAGCGAATCGTCAGCAAGTATCAAGTCATTACATGTCATCATCAATTTGATAATAGTGGTCGCATTATCTCCTTGCGCCTGTAAAGTCTGAAAATCCACATACCTTGTTTTTGTACGCATATGCCCCTTACGAAGTAAACCGTATTCCAACTCGTTTACGAACTTATTCGGTGGTAAAAACCCGACCCTCTTTTGCGTCTTTTATGTCCGCTTCGATGGCTTGCTGCACCTAAATTGCGTATTGCAAATCTTCCCACGTCGCATCTTCAGGGAGTTGAGCCACAAGACGCGCAGCTTCAATTTTGACCAGTATTTTCATGGAAATAGTGTAATCTCAGAACAGTTTCACGGCAACTTAAACAACGTTTTTGTGCTTGCTTGAGAATACTTTTTAATGCTCAAGATGCGTCATTTTACTCAAAATCAGCAATACATTCCACAAAATATCTTTTGCTAGAATACAGTATGAAAACCCTCACAGTAACTCTTGAAAACGAACTCGAGCAGCGACTGACAGCGCTTGCCCAACTCGAGCATCGCAGTGAAGTAGAGATTATTCTGGATGCTTTGGAAGCTTACACCAAACCCAACATTCCAGATTGGGTTGGCATTGGTGCGTCCGATGCAGCGCTATCTGAAAAAGACGAAGAAATTTTACGAACCGAATGGCGATGAAAACACCTGTTTTGGTAGACACCAACGCGATACTGGCTTTACTAGATCACAAAGACCCCAATCATCTTGCGGCTCGGGCAGTCCTGCCAATCCGAATGCTTTTGCCAAGCATGATTTTGCCAGAAGTAGATTACTTGGCTACCACGCGCCTTGGTGTTTTCGTGGCTCGAGCCTTTCAAAAAGGTTTGGTTCGGGGTGATTTTGAAATCATTGACAACACGTCTGCCGACTATGCTCGAGCGCTCGAATTGCAAGAGCAGTACAGTGATTTAGAATTGGGTCTGGTGGATTCGAGTGTGATGGCGATTGCTGAACGACTTGGGAATCGGCGGGTATTTACGTTTGACCGACGACACTTTTTGGCTGTAAAGCCTAAAGATTTAGATTATTTTGAATTGCTGCCGTAACTTAAAAGTGAGTGTCAAATTCAATCTTGTTCTGCATCAGTTTGCTTTAGAGTTTTGGTACTCGAGAGTGAATCTGTAGAAATGCGGTTGTAACCCGAGCAACTGAATTGCAACTAGCGTCAAGCACTGCTCGTCAGTTCGTCCATCGCACCCAGAATCGTTTCAGGATTGGCTGATTCTTGCATTCCTTCGGCAACCTGATCGTGACGGTTGTTCACATTTGGCAGGTCACGCCTGAGTTCCTCGAGCAGGGCAATCAATTTGGTTGTTTTTTGTTCTACCAACAAATTGAGTTGTAAATCAAGATGCGCCCGTTGACCCTCGAGAATCGATTCACGGTTTTGTCCGGTCAGGACAATCAAACTGGTCATCAAGGAACTTAGACCGATCAAACCTTGAAGGATGCCAAAAGGAAATGGGTCAAAGGCTTTAAAACCCAGCCTGTCTGCAAACAAGTTAATCAACATCCAGATGATGATTGTTGCAATGATGGCACGCAAAACATTGGGTTGCCCAATTCGAGTTGCCAGTAGCTTAAAACGAAGCGCAGCTGGATCAACTGCTCGATCCACCCGACGCTCGAGTTCACGGACGGCTTCAATGTTTTGGTCTATTTGCTCGTTTAAATTCATAGACCATAAATAGCATTCAAAGCTAAAGCCAAGCTGTTGATTTAATTCTTGTGCTTTTCAATCGCGTAAAACGCGATGACCGCCACCAGTGTTCCAATCCAACCTGGTGTGCCTGCCAGCTCGAGTTCAAAAGTTTGTCCCTTGATGCCGCCAAGCCGTCCGCGAAGGCTGTCGCCACTTTGGTTGGAGATAAAATCCACACCGTTCATGGGGCTGCCCAAACGTCCTGTCACTTGATCTACACCGCGCAAGTTCAGAGGCTCTGTTCCAACAAAGCCAGTCAGTTCGCCCGCTTTTAACTCGAGGTTGACTTCAAAACCGTTTTTACCACCAACATGCCCCGAAACGCCTTTTTCTGAGACGGCAAGGTTGAGTTCTTTTGCCATTAACGCGCCGCCGACGCGCCCCAGAATGCGGTCTTGCTCGAGACGGGCTTTGAGTTCGATGCTGGGGTTGACGCCCAGACTGCCTGTGATTTCATTTTGAAGGGGTTTCATCGCTGAAGAGTATAACTTTAAGCCAAGGGATTCGTAAAAAATTACTCGCTGCGACGATTGCCACTCAGCAAGCTGACGTAATACAGCAGGGTCACCAATGCACCAATTGCTCCCGCAACGTAAGTCATGGCGGCGGCGGTCAAGACGCTTTTTGCGCCAGCGTTCTCTTCGCGGGTTAAGTAACCGTTGCCCTCGAGAATCTTTAATGCTCTGGCGCTGGCGTCAAATTCGACGGGCAGCGTGACGGCATGGAATGCCAGAGCGCCAATCAATCCGACCACACCGATCCAGGCAATCGAAGGAATGCTGATAAAAAGTCCTAACATAATCAATAACGGTCCAAATTGCGACCCGATGTTAACCGCAGGAACCATTGCGGCACGTAATTTCAACATGGCATAGCCCTGTTTGTGTTGAATCGCGTGACCGCATTCGTGGGCGGCGACTGCCAAAGCCGACAAGCTCGGTGAGGCGTAATTTGGTTCTGAAAGTCGCACGGTGCGACTTGAAGGATCGTAGTGATCGGTCAGTTGACCTCCTACGGGTTCGACCCGAACATCGCTCAAGCCGTTGGCATCCAAGATATCCCTGGCGACTTCTGCGCCAGTAATGTCACGTCCATTACGGATTTTTTGAAAGCGTCCAAAGGTGCTGGTCAAATAACTTTGTGCCGCGAACGAGATTGCCATAATAAAAAGCATTAAGAAAATATATTGAGGACTGATTCCGAACATGATTTCTCCTGGTGGACGCTGAGTGAACGTCCGGATGAACGCATTGTAGCGAAAACTCGAGCCAAATCGTGTCATCAAAGACACGATGCTCGAGCACAAGTGTTTAACAATATTAAATTTTTAACTCATCCACGGTCAGGGTTGTTTATTCGCTCTCAGCGTGCGGGACGACTGGCACAACTGGCGCACCGACAAGTTTAAACGAATGCACCACGAATTTCATGGCGGTGCGTTCCTCGTTTTCGAGTTCAAGTTTGACGAAAGCTGGGACGCAATTCAAGTCAAGACTGTCGATACTGATGTAACTTCGGGCAATCGCAATGCTTTTGACCGCCTGATTGACCGCCACCGCACCGATGGCTTGGACTTCGACTTCGCCGTTTAGTCGCAGCAGTGCCGCAATTGCCCCCGCCACCGAGTTTGGTCGGGATTGACCTGAGACGCGCACCGTTTCCATCACAACCTCCTTGTACAGCGTCATGCTCTTTGATGGGTTTACGCTGGAATCTGAAAGTGACACGAACTCAAGCTCGAGTGAGACAGTGGGGTAGGTAAACTCGAGGAGATTGACTATATTTTAGGTTTTTTTGCGTGGCTGTCAACTCTATTCCTGTCCAATCGATTTGTTTACTTGCCGTAAGCGACCTGAATGACACAAAGCTTTATCGAATAACAAGCCCCGCCTCGAAATTCGAGGCGGGACCAAAATGACGCTGGTTTAAAACGAAAAGGCGGCGGGTACTAACTCGTAACCAGCCGATGCGCGTTTACGAATGTAGCCAACGGCTGGCCATGGGAAATGATAGCCCGTGACCAACATTTTCTCAGACGCCACGCGGTCAAACAACTTGGCTCGAGTGGCGACCACGAGTGGTTTGTCGGCATCGAACCCCAAGTAGGCTTCGGGGTACATTAAACTGAGTAAATAATGCCCTGCTGCATCGCCAAAGATCATCATTTGACTCGAGCCGCTGGCAAGTAAAGCACTTTGATGCCCTGGGGTGTGACCTGGAGAGTCAACGCTGGTAATGCCTGGCACGATTTCGTCGCCTGGTTTGATCAATTTGAAACGGTCTTTGAACGGCGCAATGTTTTTGGCGATGGCTGCTGAAACTGCACCTTGGGCGGGTTTGGTCCAAAAATCGAAATCCACGCCACCCATGACAAATTGTGCCTTGTCAAAAACAGGCTTTCCGCTGGCATCGGTCATGCCTTGAACATGATCTGGATGTCCGTGGGTGATAAACACCGTGTCAATATCACTTGGGCTTAATCCCGCGTTTTTCAGATTCTCGAGCAAGCGTCCAATCGGAGCGCCAGCCTGGGCTTGAGGTCCCAGACCAGTGTCGAACAACACCTTGTTTTTGCCTGTGTCCACCACGACAGGATTAAAATTGTTACGTGCCAAGGCTGGGTTGATAAAATTTTCCGCAAGCGTTTTTTTGAAATCCTCTTGACGGTCAGGATTTGCGCCCCAATTGGGCAGCAACGGTCCTGGAGGGCTTTGCCCGTCTGAGAGTACCGTAACCGTAAAATCGCCAACTTTGAGGCGGTTAAATCCCGCCCCATTGGGGACGCTGCTGGTCGTTTGAGCGCTGGCACTCGAGAGCGATAAAGGCACACCACCCGAAGCTGCGAGCAATCCCGCACTACTCAAGAGCTTTAAAGCATCACGTCTCGAGACATCACGATTCTCTGCCATAATCACCTCTTCCGCCCGAAGGTTGCTCGAGCTGTATGTTGAAGAAATTAAGGATAGGGGAGAATCAAAGAGAGGATTGTATCGCGTCCGACCTAAAAAATGTTGTGTCGGGCACATTACATCATTTTTTATAGCGAATACGTTATCGAATACAATTTTTCCTAGCGCCATGTCCCCGCGTAACCAAGGTCATAAGGTGGCGTTTTGAGCGCCAAAAGTCGTAATGCAACCTGGTGATCTGGCGAATGTGCAAATAATCGTGCGCCAACCACGAATACAACACTTGACCAGCGCTGATTTCACGGTCTGCTGCGGTGCGCTTGAGCTTCAAATCTGTAGGCAAACTGCGCAACCACTCGAGCGATTGTTGACGCTCGAGACGAAAATCTTTGAGCGAACTGCTTAAATCTCGAGCGTTGTACTTGCCCTCATGCACCCAAGCCTGCGGGTCGATTGGCGTGATGCTCGAGCCGGCGGGATCATCGAACAACAATGACTTTAACCGTGGGCGAAAATCCTTGCGGTCTTCATCTGCCAGGTGACAAATCACCTCGAGCATGCTCCAAGAATCTAAACTCGGTTTCCAACGCGCCACCTCGCTAAGGCGTTGATATCTGGCGTGGCGTTAAAACGCGATAAGAAAAGATCAAAATTCATGGTTCGAGTTTAGAACAACTTGCGTTGTTGTGGCGTTTCAACATTTGGTAAAATAAACTTAATGCACCACAACCTCTCGAGGGCGCAAGCTCGAATCTTTCA
>JANMUC010000783.1:0-2798 GCA_031391225.1 Deinococcales bacterium | reverse complement strand
CCATTTTAAGATGGTAGTTTTCAAACTCCTCATTAGTTACTAGGTCTCCGCCCTGCCCGGCTGTTTTATCACTTGCGTCGAGAAACAGTGCGCCATCAGAGATCTTCCACTTGGTACCGGCAAAAGATTTGCCATAGGTGTGCCATCCGGTAGTTGTTTTCCCATCAAACAGTTTTTGCCAGCCTGCTTTCGAAGAACTATTCATTGCATTTTTTCCAGTACCACAGGCAGATAACAGCGCCGCAGAAATTATTACTAAATTAAGATATTTCATGTTGTTCATTTTTTTAATGATAGGATATATTTAACCATTTCTTTAGCATCATCGACATTGATGGATGGGTGCGGTGCCATGGGAATATCTCCCCAGTTACCAGCTCCTCCTTTTATGATCTTTCCAGCAAGGAGATCAATATTAGCTTCAGTTGCAGGGTATTTGGCAGCCACTTCCTGATAAGCAGGACCAATAATTTTAACGTCTACTTTATGACAGGTAAGGCAGTCACTTTGTTTAATTAATTCTTCACCTTTCGCTGATCCACCTGCCGCAATCGGAGAATCGGTGCCAATATTATTAACGTTCGTATCTACGCTTGACTGCTGTGCAGTCGCGCTAATATTTTCACCTGCCGATGTGGTGTCAGTAGCCGAATCGCCGTCTTTACCGCTGTTACAGGCTAAGATTATGCTGCATATTCCCAGAACGGTTATTACTTTTTTCATTGGTGTATTATTGGTTTTTTTAAAGACCTTCATTTGCTCGACACCGTTTGGGGTTTAACCCTGATGTACACGACCATGAACATGCCCCTGGTGATCTGGATGATGCACTCGTACATCTCTGAAATCCCGAGCGAAATTCTCGAGGCTGCCAAAGTGGACGGCGCAAGTTTGTGGCAAGAATTTATCAACATTGCCATGCCGCTCGCCGTACCAGGTATTGCCTCGACTGCGTTGCTGTGCCTGATATTCGCCTGGAACGAAGCCTTCTTTGCCCTCAACCTGACCAATGTCGATGCCGCCCCGCTCTCGGTGTACATTAGCGCCTTTAAGACATCCGAAGGCTTGTTCTGGGCGCAACTATCAGCCGCCGCGACCCTGGTGATTTTGCCCGTCATGGCGTTCGGTTGGTCGGCACAACGACAATTGATTCAAGGCTTAACCATGGGAGCAGTGAAATAATGCAAACAATGCGTGCCGCCGTGATCACCGAAAAATACCACCTCGAGACTCGAGAAATTCCTGCGCCCGAAGTCGGGGCTGGCGAGGTTCGGATTCGGATTGCCGTGACCGGCGTGTGCGGCACAGATTTACACTTGTACGGCGGGCATTTTGGCGCGGTTTTTCCGCTTGTCCCAGGACACGAAATCGCTGGCGTGATTGACCAGGTTGGGGCTGGCGTGCGTTACCTGAAAGAGGGTGATCGGGTTGCCCTCGATCCCGTGATCTCCTGCGGCGCGTGTCACCACTGCCGCCGAGGAATGCGCCACCACTGCGAGAACTATCAAGCATTGGGAGTCACCAGGGCGGGCGGTTTTGCCGAATACGTGATTGCCCCCGAAAGTAACGTTTATCCCGTTGGTAATCTTGATCTCGAGGTTGCCGCCTTTGCCGAACCGCTTGGTTGTATCGCCTGGGGCATCAAACGCCTGCAACCCGAACCTGCCAGCAAATCACTCCTTTTCGGCACTGGACCAATCGGTTTGTTGCTGATGCAAGCCTTGCTGGTTTCTGGCGTTTCCGAAATCACCGTGGTCGAACCCAATTTAGAGCGCCGCGACCTCGCCATTCAGCTCGGCGCAAAACAAGCGCTCGAGCCTGGTAAAGACTTAAGCACCCAACTGTTCGACCTCGAGCCTTACGGTTTTGATATCGTCACCGAAGCCACAGGTGCTCCCGCCGTGATTTCGCAAATGATTCACTACGCCACCCCAGGAGGCAAAATTTTGTATTACGGTGTCGCCCCCGACGATGCTCGAGTTGAAATCAGCCCGTATGAAGTTTTCAGGCGTGATCTGACCATTCTGGGCAGTTTTTCTCTGCTCGGCACGACTCCAATTGCGCTCGAGTGGCTTCAATCGGGACGGGTGCAAGTTAAACCGCTCATCACGCACCGCTTGCCCATTGAACAACTTAAACTCGCGCTCGAGTATAAAGATCATCCTGGTATGAACGGTTCGCAAAAAGTCTTGATTGTTCCGTAAGTAAATGATTTGAAAATTAAAATATACAATTCACGAATTTAAAAATCAAAATCTCGAGTTAGACATTGAGAAATAAATTGTCCCTCGCCTGAAGCCCTCACCCGGCGCTCCGCGCCACCCTCTCCCGCATGGCGGGAGAGGGTACTGAGATTCCAAATAAGTAAGAGTGTTTGGTTTCTCGAGCCTCCGTTTAAGCCACACAGCACCAAAGCTCCCTTAAGGGTCGGGGATGAGGGTGGACAACCAGCCACCAAAAATTTAAAAAGGAGTTAGACCATGAGTGCACCCAATTTTAACCTCAGCAATCAAATCGTGATCGTCACTGGCGGCGGGCAGGGCATCGGCTTTGAAATCGCTCAAGCCATGCGAGCTTCTGGCGCGTACTTGGTGATTGCCGAAGCCAACGCGAGCAGCGGCGAACAAGCAGCGCACGCACTCGAGGGTGATTTTATTCAGACCGATGTGACGAACTCGAGCAGCGTCAAAAGCATGGTGCAAGAGGTTGTGAAAAAACATGGCAGGATTGATTGCATCGTGAACAACGCTGGAATTTGCCGTAACACGCCATCTGAAGATGTCAGTGACGACGAATGG
>JANMUC010000773.1:0-4781 GCA_031391225.1 Deinococcales bacterium | reverse complement strand
CCCAAAAAACCAAGCGGCATGATTGTAACTCGGGTTCTCAAACTCGAGCCTCGCCCGTTGCAGTAAGGCGTTCATTTCAGGCTTCTCGAGTGGCACTGCATAAAACGGTGTTTGACCACTGCGAAACACTGTTTCAAAACATTCTGCCAGCCCTTCGGTTACCATCGCCTCGAGCAGCGTTTTGCCATACCCAGGATTGTGCCAACGTACTGAGTGATGCAATTCGTGCGCAATGGTTGCAGTCAGTTCAATCTCGAGATTTGCCGCAAAATTCTGAGCACTCGGATCAAGCCAGATTTGAACCAAGTGCGGTTCGGGGCAATAACCACCAAAGCCACTTTCTGGAATGGTCCAAGTTGGATTTCTGACGATCATCACGTCCACCCGACCGACGTTTAACAAGCCTTGCACCTGCGCAATGGTTTGGGTGGCAAGCTCGAGAATCTTCTGGCGATAATCACCTAAGTGATTCGCCGCATCGAGCAAATGAACGTGAATCACAACCTATTTTGCCTTCTCGAACGCGGCATCAAAAGCGACATTGCTCGGTTTGAAATCAAGTTTCTTACAAAACGCAGCACTTTCTGTTGCGCCGTGCACCCGATCCATCCTCGAGTCTTCCCATTCGACGCTTAAAGGTCCTGCGTAACCAATGTCGTTGAGTGCCACAATGATTTCCTCGAAGTTAATATCGCCCCGTCCCACACTGCGAAAATCCCAGAAACGACGCGCATCACCGAAACTGACATGCCCACCAAAAACGCCAACATCACCGTTGCCATGACCCCACCAAACGTCTTTCATGTGCGCATGAAAAATGCGGTTTTTAAAAACCCGCAAAAAGCGCACGTAATCGACGCCTTGATACCCCAGATGGCTCGGGTCGTAATTAAAACCAAAGCGTTTGTGATGATCAAGCGCCACCAACGCATGTTGCGCACTGGCAATATCAAACGCGATTTCCGTCGGGTGAACCTCGAGCGCAAAATTGACATCGCAACTTTCAAACACCTCGAGAATGGGTAGCCAGCGCTTGGCAAAATCTTGATAGCCAGCCTCCCAGTATTCCTGACTGGTCGGTGGGAACGCGTACAGGCTGTGCCAGATGCTCGAGCCTGTAAAACCATTCACGACTTTTACACCAAATTTTTGTGCGGCTTTGGCGGTGTTTGAAATCTCGAGCGCCGCACGTTGACGCACGCCTTCGGGGTCGCCGTCGCCCCAGACGTGCGTAGGCAAAATGCTTTTGTGGCGGTCATTGATTAAATCACAAACCGCCTGCCCAACCAGATGCGCCGAAATCGCCACGCATTGCAAACCGTGTTTCTCGAGAAGCGCACGTTTTTCCTTGACGTAAGAATCTGATTTTAGGGCTTCAGTGACATCAAAATGATCGCCCCAACAGGCAAGCTCCAGACCGTCGTAACCCATGTCTTTCGCCATCGGTGCGAGGTCGGCAAGTGGAAGATCAGCCCATTGTCCAGTAAAAAGTGTCACGATTCGTGCCATGTGTTGCCTCCGTAGAAGACAATTCTACAGTGCCTCGAGGTTCGAGGGAAAGAATTTCTCGAGGGGCAAAGTATTTCAACAAAAACTTTCCTGGATATTCAGGTGTGGCTCGGGACTTCATTGAGATTGTAATAGACTGGAATTCCGCGTTCTTGTGCCAGTTTGACATCGTTGTCGGCACCTTTGGAAGCACCCTCCAAGCGCAAAACAGCATCGCAAAGTTGTAGTAATCGCCCTGCGGTCGGATGCAGAATTTGCTCGTATAGGGCATCGCCAACGGTTTGACCGCCCGCTACCCGCCAAATCGGCAGGGCGACCCATTCGCCAATCATTGGTACATAACCCGATTGAAACAGCGACCATGACACGGATTCCAAGTGTTTTAGATTGGCTGCCATTTTTGTTGGGTCGTCATTTGTGCCGCTGCGATACGGACCTGCAATCAAAATCATTTTCGGTTTTTGAGACATGGCTCGATCTCCTCGCTTTTAAATATACGTGCAGTTTCATGCAATGTCAAGAAAAAACGTGCAAACTCGAGTTTGATTTCAAGCGTATGATTTCAAGACCATGTTGACCAGCCAACGTAAGCAACTCATTCTGAGCCGACTGAAACGCGACGGACAGATTATTGCCAAAGACCTGAGCCAGGAACTCGAGCTTTCAGAAGACACCATTCGCCGCGATCTGCGCGAACTGGCGCAGGAAGGCTTGCTACAACGGGTGCATGGCGGAGCGCTGCCCGTCTCGCCAGCGATTGCCGATTTTGCCGCTCGAGAGCAGATTGCCACGGCTGCCAAAACCGCGATTGGACGCTCAGCAGCGCAGATGATTCAACCAGGCAATGTTGTGATTGTGGACGGCGGCACAACCGCAGTCCAACTCGTGCGACACCTGAATCCCGACCTCGAGGCAACGATCGTCACGCACAGTCCAACGATTGCCCTCGAGTTGGTTCAACATCCGCGCATCGAAGTGGTGTTGCTGGGCGGCAGGTTATTCAAGCATTCGGTAGTTGCCGTTGGTGCGGCGACCATCGAAGCGATTGCGCGAATTCGAGCGGATTTGTATTTTATGGGCGCGACAGGCATTCATCTGGAGGTCGGTCTGAGCACCGGTGATCTCGAGGAAGCCCACGTGAAACGCGCTTTGATCGCCAGTGCCGCCGAAACGATTGTGCTCGGCTCAAGCGAAAAATTGAACGCCGCCTCCAAGTATGTGATTGCGCCTATCAGTCATATCAGTGGTCTGATTACCGAAAAAGCTGTGCCGAGTTCGGTGATTGCCTCATTTCGCAAGCTTGGTTTGGCGGTCACTCGAGCTTAAGTGCTGTTGGTGGAATGGTCCATCTCGAGCTTGATTTTTTCCTCAAATATGGTACTTTGTCTTTACCGAAATCGATTTCAGTACTATGAGGAGGCTAGATTATGGCAGATTACACCCCAAAACCCGAGCACCAATTCACCTTCGGACTGTGGACCGTCGGCAACATCGGACGTGACCCCTTTGGCTCACCGACCCGTGAAGCCATCGGCGCAGATTACATCGTGCATAAACTCGCAGAACTAGGCGCTTACGGCGTCAACCTGCACGACAACGACCTTGTGCCAATCGACGCCAGCGCCTCTGAGCGAGACAAGATCGTCTCGAGTTTTAAAAAAGCACTTGCCGACACTGGTTTAAAAGTCCCAATGGCGACCACCAACCTGTTCAGCGACCCTGCTTTCAAAGACGGTGCATTCACCAGTCCCGATGCTCGAGTTCGGGCATTGGCGGTGCAAAAAACCATGAACGCGATGGATTTGGGCGCAGAACTGGGCGCGAAAACCTACGTCTTCTGGGGCGGACGCGAAGGCGCAGAGGTGGACGCGGGCAGCAATGCCATCGAAGGCTTGCAGCACTTCCGCGAGGCGTTAAACTTTCTAGCCGAATACAGCGAAGACCAAGGTTACGGCTATAAATTCGCTCTCGAGCCAAAACCCAACGAACCACGCGGCGACATTTACCTTCCTACCGTCGGCAGCGCCCTGGGCTTTATCGCCACGCTCGAGAAATCTGAGTTGTTCGGTTTAAATCCAGAATTTGCCCACGAAACGATGGCAGGTTTGTCGTTTGTTCATGCCGTCGCCCAAGCCATCGACGCCGGAAAACTGTTTCACATCGACCTGAACGACCAAAAAATGGGACGTTTCGACCAAGACCTCCGCTTCGGCGCAGAAAACCCCAAAGGCGCTTTCTTCACCGTCAAATTGCTCGAAGACTCTGGTTACGAAGGCATGCGTCACTTCGACGCCCACGCCCTGCGCACCGAAGACGAAGCAGGCGTTTGGGCATTCGCCAAAGGCTGCATGAGGACCTACTTGATCCTGAAAGAAAAAGTGATGCGCTTCAACGCTGACGCTGAGATTCAAGCCGCCATCAAACATTACAAAGTCCAAGATGCCGCGCTCGAGGCGCTGGTGAAGACTTACTCCAAGGACAATGTCAGCAAACTCAAAGCACACGCCTTTGACCGTGAAGCCCTGGGCAAACGTGGTCCTGGACTCGAGCATCTGGATCAACTGACGATGGAATTGTTGTACGGCGTAAGATAAGAATCAATCATGATTGGACGCTCGAGACTCTATTCATGCTCGAGCGTCTGATTTGTTAAAAGAGGTTCATTCATGCAAAAAGTCAGTATCGGCATTGACCTAGGAACAAGCGGTTTGAAAGCCCTCGCCATCTCGAGTTCGGGTGAAGCGATTGCGGAAGCCAGCGCGAGTTACCCACTTTTAACGCCTCAACCTGGTTGGACGGAGCAACATCCTGCGGATTGGGTCGCGGCGGCTCGAGCGGTGCTGAAAGAAATCACGGCGAAGCTTGCGGATTATGAAATCGTGGGTTTGAGTGCGGCTGGACAAATGCACGGCGCGGTTTTTTTGGACGGCAATCTCGAGGTGGTCCGACCTGCGCCGCTCTGGAACGATCAACGCACGGCGCAGGCTTGCGAGGAAATTGAACGCGCCATCCCTCGAGCAGAATTGATTCAGCGCACCGGCAACCCAGCCGTGACGGGTTTTCAATTGCCGAAACTGGTGTGGTTGCGCAGCGCCGAACCCGAAAATTTTGCCAAAACCAAACACGTGCTGTTACCCAAAGATTATTTGACCTTGCAACTGACAGGCGAACTCGTGACCGAACCCAGCGATGCGAGCGGCATCGGCTGCCTCAACCTCGAGACTCAAAATTGGGATTTAACGATTCTAAAGGCTTTAAACCTCGAGCCGAGT
>JANMUC010000749.1:0-14346 GCA_031391225.1 Deinococcales bacterium | reverse complement strand
CGGTTTTGGCTTGCAAACCAATCAGTTTTTTCATGGCTTGACTGGTGCGACCTTTGGCGATGGCTTCCAGATATTTGCCGAGCAAGATCAAGGCAATGACCACGCCAGCCGCCTCAAAATAAACCGAGCGTCCATTTTCGGGAATGACACCAGGCACAAACGTCTCGAGCAGCACCACCGCGCTGCTGTACCAAAAAGCGGCGCTCGTGCCGAGCATGACCAAACTGTTCATGTCGGGGCTACCCGAAATCAAGGCTTTCCAGCCGTGGGTCAAGAAACGTCTGCCAGGACCAAAGTAAATCGGTACAGCCAGCGCCAGCATCAGCCAATCCCAAACCCGCATCGGTGCAATGCCCTGCAAAAACATCATGGCGGGCATCCAGAGCATCGGAATCATGGCAAGCAACAAGAGCGGCACGCCAAACGCTGTGGCAAAAATCAAATCGCGCTTCAAAACCGCAATTTCTGCCTCTCGAGCCTCCCGTTCAATATCTGAACGGTCTTTGCCAACTTGCGCCTCGAGCACGTCATAACCAGCGTCACGAATGGCGGTTTTGAACTGGGTCTGGCTGGCGCTGTCGGGAATGTATTGAATGCTGGCGCGTTCGGTGGCAAGGTTGACGGATGCCTTTAGCACACCAGGAACTTTAGCAAGTGCCTTCTCAACTCGAGTCACGCAAGCGGCACAGGTCATGCCCGTCACACCCAACTCGAGATTGGCAACCCGTGGTTCGTAACCAACCTCGTGAATGGAATCGAGAATCGCAGTTGGCGAAATTGTTTTGGGATCGTAATTGACGGTGGCGCGTTCGGTGGCAAGATTGACGGTGGCACTTTCAACCCCCTCGAGTTTTTTCAAGCCGCGTTCGACCCGTCCGACACAAGCTGCACAGGTCATGCCGCCCACGCCAATCTCGAGGGTTGATTGATGCTGAGTGTTTGATTGAGTCATATTGTATCCCCCCTGGGGGTTAAATCTAAGTACAGCCTACTCAGCTTTGAATCTGGCGTCAAGTTATCAGGATAACAATATTAGAAATTTTGTCGAATTTATCTCTGTTAAAAGTAATATGCGTCGGGTGCTAGCCGCAGCAAATGTACCTCGTTGCAAAATACTTTGTTCTAGACATAAAATTAACAATTGCTCGTCTACCCTCTCTTGACCATAAACTTGCACCTAACGGGCATGGTCGCAACATCAGGAGAAGGGAGTTTAGCGTTTTCACACGTGTAGCTCGAGGTTCTTGTCCTTCTCCCGCTTGCGGGAGAGGGTGGCGAGGAACGAGCCGGGTGAGGGCTTCAGGCGAATGATGGCTTGACTATTTGTGTATGGCACGAGATTTTGGTTTTATCGAGAGGCAAGAACCACTAGCATCCGACGTAGTATCTCGAGTCTCTGCTTGAATCTTTTATCTAAATCTCGAGAATCCAGTATTGGCTATAACTTGACGAAAAAATTCCCCAGATGTAATATTTTCCTGTACCCCCATGAGGGGATCATCAGGAGGCAAGACATGAGTATTCAACTAAACGTCAGTGGTATGACCTGTGGACATTGTGAAACTGCCGTTGCCAAAGCCTTAAAAGGCATCGAAGGCGTGCAAAATGTTCAGGTTGACCTCAAAAACGGAACTGCCAACGTCGAAGGTCAGAATGTCAATACTGAGGCACTGATTGCGGCTGTGATTGACGAAGGTTACGGCGCAAGCGTCGCGGGGGCTTGATGCCCAAAACCCTCACCATGCCCGAAACCCTCGAGACAGCCTTATGTATGCCGCTCGAGTCGCGCAAACGAGCAATCCGACGTCTTGCCATTGCCAAAGGACACTTAGAAAGCATTCAACGAATGCTCGAAAATCCGCACGTCTACTGTGTGGACGTGCTGCGGCAAATCAAAGCGGTTCAAGGGGCGCTCGAGGGCGCTGGTGACGTTGTGTTGCGTGGTCATCTCGAGGCGCACGTTGCCACGGCAGCCTTGCGCGGCGATGCCACCGAGATGGTTGATGAAGTGATGGAAGCCATTCGTTTGCGCTAAAAGTATCTCCACAAAACACGTCCAAATACTTCTGGACGCTCAATCTGGACTTAAATTCAGCGTCCCATTGTGGCGTGATGACCGTGGTCTTTGACTTGGGCTTCAAACCAAATGTGCAGCGCTTTGACCAGTTTTGGATCGCTGGTTTTATAGCGCAATTGTGCGCCTGTTGGTAGGTTCGAGTACATAATTTTGATCCGTCCAGATTTTGCTCCAGCGCTAACCAAAATGATTCCAGGCATGTTTTTGCCGTGCAAATACGCTGGGTCTGAAAAATCTCCTAGACCAAACTTTTTGGCTTCTTTCAAAAGGTGCGAACGAATCAAAGCGATGTTCTTGCGGTCTTTAGGGTTTTTGACTTTGACGGCTTCTGTGCCGCCATCGGCGGTGTTCGTAAAGGTATGAAGCGTTGCCGTCAGGCTGAACGGCATGATTTTGCGTTCGCGTTCGGTAAAGGCAGGGTCTGGGGACATTCCTGGCATGGATTGTTGTGCAGTTACGGGAACGATGGCGAACATCAGGCTCAAGGCGAGAATCAATGTTTTATACGGTTTACTGTTGCATTTCATAGAGTGCCTCCGTAAGGGTTTTGAGGGCTGTGAGTACAGCAAAGCGTTGCTTTTCAGGGATTGACTCGAGCAATCTTGAAAAGGTCTGCTGGCGGGCGCAAGCGACTTGCTTGGCAATCCGAGTTCCGGATTCGGTGAGTCGCAACTCTAAAGAGCGTCCATCGTTGGGATTTGCGGTTCGTTCAATCCAATTCTTCTTCTCGAGTATTCCAACCAAACGGCTTACAGTGCTTTTCTCGAGGCGCAATCTTAAGCCGAGTTCTTGCTGGGTGAGCGGCTCTGTGTTGCTGAGTTCTGCAAGTGCGTGTGCTTCGGAGACGCTGACGGGTTGACCGCAAGGAGTACGTTCGGGTTGGTGTAAGCCGAACGCCCGAACGAAGGTCATCATGCGTTCTTGTAACTCGAGGGTAGACTCGGGATCGGGTTGCCGTTTTGACATGGTTGTAGTATACAACTATATAGTTCGATAATACAACCAGTTATTATCAAGGTTTTCAAGCTCCAAACTGATAAACAGCTTCGAGCTATTTATTCGCAATCAAAATTTGCGTGACTTGGACAACTAAATTAGGAGTTTGCAAAGTAAAAACTCGGACTCGACGGTTGAAATCAAGCTACCACTTCTTCCTTCTCGAGTTGCACGCTTTCCTCACCCAGCACTTGCGCCAAACTTAGACCCCTGGCGCGTTCGATCCGAGCAATGCGTTTTTGAAATTGACTCACCGCAAAATTCACAAACTCGTCTTGCTCGAGGCTAAACGGAATTTCTCCCCTGGCGGCGGTGATGTCAAACAATTCGTTGACCACCCCGATTGCGGGAATGAACAATTCACCCATGCGGGATTCAATCGCTTCCCAAACGGGGTCGCCGTGTTCGGCAACCAACCTCGAGAGCAAGTACACGCCGTAAGCGATATGGCGCGATTCGTCTTGCTTAAATTTTTGCATGGCGTAACGCATTCCGGGCATGATCTGGTTGCGCTCGAGAATGTTGTAATACGCGTGATAACCCGTTTCGGCAAGCACACCCTCAACGATCATGTTGTACGTGACGGAGGCTTTTGCCAGCGCGACGGGGCTGGAATCGGTCTTGAGCAACTCAAGCGAGGTGTGCAATTCCTGGTAAAAAATCGTGTGGTAACTGGGCGTGTGAAACCTCGAGAGGTCACCGTCGGCGTGTGCCACCTCGGTCATAAAACGCCCGAAGGTTTCGAGGTGCTTGGCTTCTTCCCACAAGAAGCTGGTCAGGAACATTTCTTCCTCGAGTTGCCCTTGGTTGGCAATCACCATAATCAGCGGCAAAAGATCGAGCGTCACGCTTTCTTCGCCCGCTTGGTACATCGCGGCAAGGTTTAAGAGTACTTCACGCTCGAGGTCGTTCAGTGCCGCCCAATCTTTAATATCCTGAGAAAAATCAATATCGCTCGGATTCCAAATCCCAAATTTTTTGGCTTTCTGCCAGAGTCGCATTGGGAAACTGGCGTAATTAAGCTTGCGCGTGTTGGTGGTAAAGGATTCTCGAGCGATTGTCATGGTATTTCTCCTGGGTTTGGTAGGGTGCGCCGTGCGCACCGATGGCACGTGTTCGATGGTGCGCGGGGCGACCATGCCCGTAAGGTGCATTTTATGGTCAAGACGCGCACCCTACAAGCGCGTCTGCCTTGATTCGGTGGATAACATTTTCGATTAGTACACGTTTTGAAGCTCGAGATGCTCACCACAATAAGCTGGGCGCACCCTACGGTATCAGGATGACTTTGCTGGCTTGGCGTTTATCGAACAGGTCGTAACCTTCCACAGCATCACTTAAGCTCAACCTGTGTGAAATCACAATGGTTGGGTCAATCTTACCGCTCGAGATCAGCGCTAAAGTCTCGTCAATGTCGCGGTGGATATTTGCCAGCCCAATTCTGAAACTCACGTCTTTGGTTAGGCTTTGCATGAGCGGGTATTCAAATGTGGTTTCGCTCGAGACGCCGACCGCCGCAATTCGTCCACCTGGGCGCACGAGTTCAAACGCCAAATTGATGGTTCGAGGACCACCCACCGCTTCGATCACGGCATCCGCGCCTTCGCCGTCCGTTAGTTGCATCACGCGCCCAACAGGGTCAGAAGTTGCGCCGTTGACTGCAATCGCACCCAAACTTGCCGCCAAGTTTAAGCGTTCCTCGAGCAAATCAATTGCCAAGACTCGAGCCGCACCACGGGCAAAAGCGCTCTGAATTGCCATGATGCCCACAGGACCGCAACCAATCACGGCAACGGTTTCGCCGATCATAACGCCCGCATTTTTGACCGCGCCGTAAGCGGTGGTCAGAATGTCACCCGCGAACAGGGCTTGTTCATCCTCGAGATGTGCGGGAATAACGCGAAGGTTCACGTCTGCTTTTGGCACTCGAGCGAATTCGGCTTGAGTGCCGTTTAAACTGCCGTAAATCGGTCCGTAACCAAAAACTGCGCCGCTCGAACACAAGTGAAATTCTCCTCTACGGCAAGCACTGCAAGCACCGCAGGCGGTGTGAAAAGTTCCGACCACCCGATCACCGCGTTTTAAATTGACGCTCGAGCCAGTGTCTTCGATTACGCCCGTAAATTCGTGACCGCAAGTATCGCCAGGCATCATCGGAATATCACCGTGGTACAAATGCAAATCCGAGCCGCAAATAGCGCAACGCGTCACGCGAACGATTACATCGGAATCCTCGAGCAACTCGGGTTCGGGAACGTCGGAAACCTCGACCACGCCAACATCTTGGAAGGTGACAGCTTTCATATCACTCGCTTGGAAAGACGGTTTCGACGCTGCTTGCGCCAATCACCAATTCTTTGGCTGCTAGCACGTACCGCGCCAGCACCGCCATGTTGCCCTTCACCAGTTTTAACTTGCCGCGCAACAAACCCGCTATCGGCTCGAGTTTGCCCTCTAAGACTTGCTTCCAGGTGAACGCATCGGCTGAAATCACATAAGGCGCACCCGCAATATCTTCAGCGCTTGCCGCTCGAGCCTCACGGCATTCGCCATGCCATAAGTCAAAATACACCGAGCGAGCATCAGGGATGCCCAAACTGGCATCGGCTTGCATGGTCATGACCATTGCGCCCTCCCAGGTTTTGGCAGCATTTTTATAGCCTTCACTGGCTTGTAAAACACTAGCGGCTTGTTGCGCCCAGGCTTCAGTAAACAACTCGAGTTTCATGGTGCTCCCCCAATTTTTTGGACTGGGTTTAAGTCTAACACTCGAGGGTGTGGGTTAATCTAAACTTCGAGCATGAACATCACTTACCAAATCAATCCGCCCCTCGAGAACACCGTCTTGAACGTCCTTTTCGCCAGTGCTTGGGGCAAACCGTATGCTGTGGATTTTAAACCCGAACTCGAGGCGGCGCTTTGTTATATCTCAGCGTTTGACGGGTCAAAACTGGTGGGATTTGTCAAATTGATTGGCGATGCTGGCGTTCACGCATTTTTGCTTGATCCGTCGGTGGATGCGAATTACAAACGTCGTGGCATCGGGCGCGAACTGGTCGCTCGAGCTGTTCAGTACGCACGGGAACACGGTTGCGAGTGGGTGCATGTGGATTTTGATGACGATCTTGAAGCGTTTTATGCGGCGTGCGGTTTCAGACCGACCAAAGCGGGTTTAATCCAACTTTGAAATCATGCTTGAGGCGCGTCTTGCAGCGCTTTCTCTCGAGCTTTCTCGGTTTCTGCCCTAACCGCCAGCACTTTTTTGGTCACGACCTCAATCACGCCTTCGGCGGCGACATCAATGCTTTCACCGTCAATGATTGCCACGCCAACGGTTTTTGCCATCTGTTCGATGTAACCCTGCAAGGCGCGAATGTCTTCAAAATGCTCTAAATAATGTTCCATCGGGCGGTGCTGGCTGGTTTCTTGATCGCGTAAGTAAAAGCGTTTGCGGTGCTCGTCTTCGCTTTTCACCACGATCACCACGGGCACAACGATCACATCTTTAAAAGCTTCGGTGGGTAAAAACCCTGGCACAATATGCACGCCTTCGATCAACATGCTCGAGTGTTCGTTGCTGGCTCGTTCGATGATGGCGCGAACACCCACGGTGACTTGTTTGACCTGATCGCGGAAACCGTCCAGCAATTGATCTGGCGTTGGTTTCATAACGCGGCGACCACCTTTGGATTTGTACTGCGCGGCAACATGAGGCTCGAGCGTCGCCGTCCACGCGTCAAAGGTGCTGGCATGAAGCGTTGGAATCAAATCTTTGGCAATCATGGCACGCATGACCTGTCGGATCGAATCGGTGCTTTCAATGCGGGTGATGCCAAGGCGGTAGGCGACCTCGGCGGCGAGGTAACTTTTGCCTGTGCCAGTTACGCCGCCAATCACGATCAAAATCGGTTTTTCTGGGCGACGAATCGAACGTAACAGCGTGTAACGACCAGCCATGTCCTCGCCAACTTCGACCCGAATAGCCGCCTCGACAATTTCACGCAAGCCCGTGCGGTCAACGGTGGGTTCGCCGCGTTCAAAGAGTTTCAGTTCGATCTCTCGAGCCAACCTGTGCGCGTAAGCTGGGCTTAAACCTGTTGCCAGCAGCGACTGCGCCAGAATGCCCTTAGAAAAAGGAAAGTTAACCCCTGTCTCCTCGTCAACCACGTTGACCAAACTGGCGCGTTGCCAACGCTCGAGGTAAGCATCGCGGGCTTGCCTGCCCAATTGCTTTTCAACTTCTTCTACTGCAAGTTTCTCGAGGTCACTGCGTTTGATGGCGGTAACGCCCGAAATACGCAGTTGCCGCTCGAGTTCTTTCGCCAATTCATGCGCGTCTTTGATTGGCACGCCAGCCAACTCGAGCGACCTTGAAAGAATGCCCTTAGAAAATGGAATGCTCGAGTCACCGTCGGTCACGACCACATCTTCAAAGGCAGGGGTTTGCGCCTCGAGCTTATCGGCAGCCTCGCCACCCAGCAATTCTCGAGCCTCTTCGGAAACAATTTCTTTGAGTTTGCTCGGTTCGACCACCCGCAAGTTTTCGTCCAGCAGGCGTTGTTCGACGCGTCTGGCAATCACGATGGCGGGTTCGCGTTCGATTTCGGCATTCAACAGCGATTCGACCACAAGCCCTTTGGAAAAGGGCCAGGCATGTCCACCGCTTGAGACGCTAATTTCCCGCATTGGCTTCATTCTAACGCATTAAGCACGAGTACGCAGTGACCAAACACCCAAGATGACGTTATCAATGACTCATAAACCCCCAAGCTCGAGTTTTAATTTTCGGGCAGGTTGATGCCGTGTTGTCGCAGCAAGGTGTGAAGTGTGCCACGGTGTCCAGTCTCATGAATGACCGCGCCCGTCAGCACCCGCATGATCGTGGCAGCCCCGCGCTTGCGCATGGCTGTCGTGTCTGTGCCGCGTTTTTCGGCAGTCTCGAGCGCTTTTTGAAATACGGCTTCGCTGCTTGAGGTGGTCAACAACAGGTTGGTGGCGGGTTTATCGAGCCAGACTTGAAACTCGACTCGAGATGCCTTCAGAGAATCGAGCATTTGAGCTTTGCCCGTGTAAGGTTTTAACGTCCATTTTGCGCCCTTAAAGCGTTCAGGGTCTTCAAAAGTCAGGTCAAGCATGTAATCTTCTTCAGGCGCTTCATGCCCTGCCAGTTGCCTGGCAAATTGCAACCTCGAGTCTGCCAGGTGAAAGACGATTTCGGCAAGGCTAAATTGAAATGCGCCGCTTGGGTCAACGGGTCGCCACTCGAGTAGGTTTTCGGGAATCAGCGCACAGAGTTGATCGGTGCTGTTGAGTGCACGGGCGAGGCTTGGGAGACTTTCAGAAATCAGGAAGGTTTCGTTGTTCATATGCTCCTTTTTACACCTATTGCTTGAGATGATGAATGTCTTTAGCCCAGTTCTGGTTGAATTATCAGAGCAATAAATCTGGTTGTAACTGACGAAATTCTTAAACGTACCCAATCCATTGTCGAATAATGTTTACCAAAGCCAATTTTTTTGATTCAATGTCGTTCAAATCATAAAATTTAACCATTGCTCGATCAGCGCCAAGCCACTCGAGCAAGGATTCAGGGTCGCTAATCTTGATACCAGTGACCGCTGTCTCACGCACTTTTGCGCCCAAGTGAAGAATAATTCCCGTGCTGTCGTGGGCGCGTAGGTTGAAGGTGGCGAAGTGTTCTGAGGTACAAAAACTGGGTACATTCCATTTGATTTGTTCTGTGATACTTGGGTCTATCTCAAGAATGATTTGTCTGATGGCAAGAACCTGGGGCTTCAACGTCGAATCGAGTGCGTCAAGGAATGTTTCAACATTCTGGACAGACGACTGCGTTTTCTTTGCTGGTTTTGTTTTGCTTGCGCTTGAAGCCATGATATTCCTTTCTCTGAAAACTCGAGCTTTAAAGTTTTATGATTTGCATGATCGTGCTGTAAGTACACTGTGCAACGTTGTTGATAAGGGTCGGTTGAAATCACCATACATACTTTGATACAATCTTCTGTAAATAACGTAATAAGAGTGTAAGCTACAATTGCCTCAAAAGGCAAGCACCAATCAAACCTCGAGCCTGAAACACCAAATTGGATCGGCTCAAACAGATAAGTTTAAACTCAACTGTGCCCAGCAGCCCCTGGAACGTTCGGCAAGAAAAAGAACGCCAACGCCAAAATCACATAAACACCCAACAACATAAACCCTTCCAGCCAGTTGCTTTCACCATCACGAGTGACACTATTCGCAATTAAAACCGCACCAATCAATGTCACAATCTCGAGCGGGTTATTTAATACCAAATCCATGCGTTTGCCAATGATCCAAGACAAAATAACTAAAATAGGTGCAACCAACAAAGCCACTTGCACTGTACTGCCAATCGCTATCGTGACCGCCAATTCCATACGGTTTTTCATGGCAAATACTATGGCGCTGGCATGTTCGGCAGCATTGCCAACAATAGGAATAATAATTAAACCAACAAAGAATTCGGACAAACCAAAGGTTTTGGTAAACCCTTCGATACTCGAGACTAAAAACTCGGACATAAAACCAACCATTACAGTGCTGCCCAGCAACACACCCAATGCCACAGGAACGCTCCATTGAGGTTTGTGATGCTCGGCTTCGGCTTCGTCAGAAGTGGATAAAAGGTCTTTATGTGTTACCAAAGTAAAAACAATGTTTGCGGCGTACAACGCCAACAATACTATTGACACGCCAAGCGCAAGGTTCGCATCATCAATTTTTATTTGAGCGCTCGAAACGCCAAATTGTTTCTCGGCAATATCAAACAGGGCTGGGACGAGAAAAGCGATCACGCTGATGACCAACAAGCTGGCTGCCGTACCAGCACCATGGCGATTAAAGGTTTGTTTTGGATACTTCAAACCACCCAAAAACAATGCCAAACCCAACACCAACAACAAATTACCAATGATGCTGCCCGTGATACTGGCTTTGACCACATCAAACTTGCCTGCTTGAAGCGCAAAAAAAGCAATGATCAACTCGGTGGCATTACCAAACGTGGCGTTCAACAAACCACCGATGGTCGCACCTGTCCGAGCCGCCAACTCCTCGGTGGCTTTGCCCATCAAACCCGCCAGTGGCAAAATAGCCGCCGCAGAAACAATAAAAATCCATGTTTGTGACGGATGGACAATGAATTCGAGAACGAAAGCGATAGGGACTAGAATCAGTAACCAATTCAACATTTGTACAGTCTACAAAAAAATTCGATTCTTGTTTGAACTTGATCTTGTGCAGAAATTCTGAACAGACACTCGAGCATCAAAATATTTATTTCCTTGTGTTCATTGCCTCCCAATCGTTGTGTTGGTTTTCTGCCAGAGTGAAGCCATGAATGACAACCAAGGCGAAGTTCGTTTAGACCTCAGTGCCGAAACCGCTCAAGGGAAATTCACCAATTTTGCCCTGATCTCGCACACCGCCAACGAATTCGTTTTCGATTTTGCGTTTAGCTTGCCAGGTCAACCCTCGCAGGTCGTCTCGAGGGTGATTACCAGCCCCCGTCATGCCAAGGCGTTTCTTCAGGCGCTCGCCGAAAACATTCGGCGTTATGAGGCAAGTTTTGGTGAAATTCAGGAAGTTGCAGTGCGCGAACCAGGCTCGAGAACCCAAACGAACTGAATTTCGTTTATGATTAAAGCTCAACCATGAACCATCCACTCGAAGGCAAAGTTGTGATTGTGACCGGTGCGAGTTCTGGCATTGGCAAAGCCAGTGCCCAGGCACTCGCAAAGTGCGGTGCAAAACTGACGCTCGCCGCCCGTTCAATCCACAAGCTCGAGGAACTGCAAGCCAGTCTTGGAGATACGGCATTGGTCGTGCCAACCGATGTCACCAAAGCCAGCGATGTCAGCCGCATGGTCGAACAAACTTTGGCGCATTTTGGGCAAATTGATGTTTTGTTTGCCAACGCTGGAATTTACGTGCCTGGGCAGGTCAGCGAAGGCAATCCCGACGATTGGGCGCAACTGATGGACACCAACGTCAACGGTGTGCTGCGTTCGGTGCGGGCGGTTTTGCCACACATGCTCGAGCGAGGTACAGGTGATATTCTGGTGACCAGTTCGATTTCTGGACATGAAACCATTCACTGGGAACCCGTCTACAGCGCCAGCAAACATGCGATTCAGGCTTTTGTTCATGCACTGCGCCGCCAGGTTGCCGCCAAAGGCGTGCGGGTTGGTTCGATAGCGCCTGGAATTGTCTTAAACGATTTGTGGGGCGAACTGACACCAGAATTGATTGAAAAGCATGTAAAGGAACATGCAGGTTTGCGATCAGAAGATGTTGCTGATGCTGTGGTGTACATGCTGTCACAGCCGCGTCATATCACGATTCGTGATCTGGTGATGCTGCCACAAAATCAGGATGTTTAACGATTGTTTGTTGAGGCAATTCCTCGAGTCGCGTTTTAAGCTCATTCCATGAATTATTTTGCTCATGCCAGTGCGGCAATGCGTTACGCAAGTTCAAGACCGTATTTTCATCCTGTGGTAATTGAGAAAATCAAAGCACATTTAAAACTCGAGCAGCCCATCTTGCAGGCGCTCGATGTGGCTTGCGGGACTGGACAATCTAGCCTTGCTTTAAAAGCCATTTGCCAGAATGTTACGGGCGTTGATGTATCAAGCGAGATGCTCGAGTTTGCACGACAAAATCCAGAAATAGAATTTCTTGAGTCTGAGGCTGAAAATTTACTTTTTGAGGACTCGAGTTTTGATCTGCTCACTGTTTCAAATGCTTTTCACTGGTTTGACCGATCACGGTTTTTAGGTGAAGCCAATCGGGTGCTTAAACCTGGCACTTGGTTGGTCGTGTATTTCAACGCCTGGCGTTCCAAAATGCTCGAGAAGCCTGGTGTGCTCGAGGCGTGGGGGAACATGCACTTTGAACGCTATCCAACGCCACCACGGGACAACAACCCCATGACCGAAGCAGAAGCCATAACTTACGGCTTTCGGTTTGATAATCCAGAAATTTACGAAAATACCGTCGTTTTCTCACTCGAGCAGTGCGTCAATTACCTCAGCACGCAAAGCAACATGATTGCCAAAGTCGAACAAGCCACACTCAAGCTCGAGGATGCTTTAAGCCAAATTCGTAACGAAATAGAGCCTATTTTTCCAGGCGAAAGTGCACATTTTGGTTTTAGTGGTTGGATTTGGTATCTGCAAAAAACTTAACGCCAGAATGCTGCAACTTGTCCAGCCAGCGCATCTTGCAAGCGCGGAATGTGGTTTGGGCTAAACGGTTCGGGAAGCTCGAGCGGATCGAACCATTCAAGCGCCAATGATTCCGCATCAACCTCGAGTTTTCCGCCAACAACTCGGCACTCGAACAGGCTGGTGATGTACTGAATCACGCGTCCATCGGGGTAAGACATGGTGGTGATTTCGGGTGCTGAATAAACGCCTATCAAACGCACAACTTCAACTTCTAAACCAGTTTCTTCGCGTACTTCACGCACACAAGCTTGCTCCACAGATTCGCCAAGCTCGAGTCCGCCGCCTGGTAAATTCCAAAATCCGTTATCGCTGCGCTGTTGCAACAACACACGCCCAGAATCATCTTGAATGAAGGCTGTGGCACTGACCCGCAAACTGGTTGCCGTGCCACCGTAAGCTTGCTCGAGCTTCATTTTTTACGGATTTCGGAGCGCACTTTTACACTTGCCTGTTGCGACCAGAAGGCGGTCAGAATGACGGTTGGAATGAACAAAACGTTTAAACCAGCCTCGGTTTCAAAAAATTTGACGCCCAAGGCAACCAAGACAAATCGCAAGACCAGCACGCCAGCAAACGCCAGCAGCACCTTCCACCAAGTCCGTTTAAGTACAGCAAAATAATTTGCCAGCGTAAATTCTTTCATTGCCGCTTTGAACGGATGCTTTTGTGTCTCGAGCAGTTTTTGTTCTGCTTCACGGCGGCTTAATTTCTCTTCACGACGAGCGTTTCCCATAGTCTGCAAAGATTACCAAAATTTTTACAATCTGAACACTATGGGTCATTTGCTCTATTCAGAATTAAACTCGAGTGACATACTGATTCTCTATGACTGACTCGAGAATTCCGAGTGATGACCTCCAAACAGACATCACAAACCCCAATACTTACGCTGGCTTTGTTGCCATTGTCGGCAAGCCCAACGTGGGAAAATCCACACTGTTAAACGCCATGATGGGCGTGAAAATTGCGCCCGTCACAGATCGCCCTCAGACCACACGGCGCGGCGTGCGTGGCATATCAACCATATCAAATCGCCAAGCCGTGTTTGTGGACACCCCAGGCGTTCACAAGCCTAAAGATGCGCTGGGCAAGTACATGAACGACGAAGTACATTCTGCCCTTGCCGACGTGGACGCCGTGATCTGGGTGGTGGACTTGCGCCGACCACCAGCCGACGAGGACGCGATGGTGGCTCGAACCTTAAAAGGGTTTTCCAGACCGCTTTGGGTTGTGGGCAACAAGCTCGATGCGGCAAAATACCCAGACGAAGCCATGAGCCATTACATCAAACTGCTCGAGCAAACCGAGTTTAATCAGGTGCGCCTGAGCGCCCAGAACGATTGGAATGCGGTGGCGGGGCTGCTCGAGGAAGTCATGGCGATTTTACCCAAGAATCCATTTTTCTTTCCAGGATCGGGCAAATCGGATCAACCCAAAGAGGTTTGGGCTGCCGAACTGATCCGCGAGGAAGCCATGAAAGCCTTATACGAAGAACTTCCGTACACGGTGGCAACCAGGGTTACATCTTGGGAACAACGTGCCGATGGTATGCACATGATTGAGGGCGAGATCATCGTCGAAAAAATGCAACACCGCAGCATGGTGATTGGCAAGGGCGGCGCGATGATCAAAAAAATTGGGCAACGCACCCGCAAGCAACTCGAGGTTTTCTTGTCAGGACGGGTGTTTTTGGGTTTGGAAGTGATCGTGATCCCAGACTGGCGCAGCGACCAAGAGGCGTTACGTGAACTGGGTTACGAATAAGATTCTCGAGTTTTAGAGCGCACTTTTTGCTTTTAAGACACAAAAACAGCGACCACTCTTGTTCCCTCTCATCCCCAACCCTCTTGACCATAAAACGCACCTTCTTGATTCCAAGACGCACCTAACGGGCGGAATCGCTAACGGGCATGGTCGCCTTCTCTCCAAGGAGAGAAGGGAGCTTAATTTTCATCTCAAAAGCCGAGATATTACTTCCTAAACCCTCTCCCGCAAGCGGGA
>JANMUC010000733.1:0-2139 GCA_031391225.1 Deinococcales bacterium | reverse complement strand
CTCGAGCAACTGACGAGGTCGAAATATAGGTTCAATCACATGCCTCAAATATTGACTCAATCACAAGCCTGAAACCGAAATACAGTCCTCAACTTTGGCGATTTGCATCGTTCCTCTAAACTTGAGATTTTTTCACGTTGCGCTATCAATTATCCGAGATAGACGGATGAATCGTTCCAGGGCGAAACTGCCAGCGCCGACAACACATCCCATTGCTTTTGATTGCACTCGAGTTGTGCCAAACCCTTCATGTGCAGGGCATTGACCGCCTCACGGTTTGCAAGTTCTAAAAAATCTCGAAGCTCGAGAATCATGTCCTGATGAATCGCAAGATCACTGATACGAACCTTGTCCAGTGTTCCTGGGACCCAGCAACATTGCAGCGGATAGACGGTTGAGAGTATTGGTTTTTGATTCATAATTTGCTCCTTTCAAAACGGTCTGAAGCTTGAGTGACGATTCATTTGAAACAGTATTGGTGGGTTTGTGCCTGCGCGTTTTAAGGTCTGTGCCCAAACTCGAGTGATTTGATCTCTCTTGCCCTCAGCAGTTTCAAGCCCTCGCCATGACCGATTCGTTGCGTTGATGCAACCCTTCAAATTCTGCTCGAGCCTGCATCAATGCGCGTTGCACCTCCTCGTCAGAGACTTGTCCAAAGTGCTCATACGCCAATGCCACCGCGTAAAACTCCTTGGGTGACTCGAGACATATGACCTCATCAACCCAAACCCTTAAGGCGTTTACGGTGTCTGCTGGCGCAACCGGTACAGCCACAATTACTTTTTTCGGACGCTGGGTTTTGACCGTGGCTATCGCGGCACGCATGCTTGCGCCCGTTGCCAAACCATCATCGACCAGGATCACCACTTGGTCTGCTAACGCTGGAAACATGCCCTCGCCACGGTATGCTGCCAGCCGGCGCTCAAGTTCGGCACATTCCAGGGCTTCGATGTGCAACACCTCGCTTTGAGAAATCCTGAGCGCAGCGATCAAATCGTTGTTGAACACCCGCGAACCACCCGAGGCAATTGCACCGATCGCCAATTCGGGATGACCGGGGGTACCAAGTTTTCGCACCACCAGCACATCCAATTTGACCTCGAGCAGCCGTGCCACCTCGAGTGCCACGGGTACACCACCCCGTGGTAAGCCAAGCACAATCACATCCTGTTGCCTTGCATAGGCGCTTAGTCGTTGTCCCAAAGCCTTTCCAGCCTCGGTTCGATCACGAAAAATTCGCATTGATACTCCTGTTCAGATTGTGGTTTTAACCTTGAGCATTACCGTGGCGTTACCGCCTTGAAGGGTCGTAGTGAATGGGATGATAGCCAGTGTCAAAAAACTGACCCTCAAGGTCTCAGAAACTCGAGTCATAGGGCTTGAGATTTGATAGGGATTGTTGAAGGCTCAAGTTCAGAACGTTGTGAAGGCTCGAGTTTGAGGTTTGGCAACATGGTTTCCTCGCGTTGGGTTAACGGTTCAGCCTCTCGAGCTTCGAGTCCGCGCACCAGCAATACGGGTAAACTCGCGTGATGCACCACACCTTCGGCGACGCTGCCCATGACGAACCGTGCCAGACCTGTGCGGATGTGTGTGCCCATGACGATCAGGTCAATCTTACGTTGCTTGGCGTGACGCAAGATCGCCTCGTGAATTTTTGCGCCGCTCGAACGGGTTTCAAACACTTCAATGCGGTTTGGTTCGATGGCACTGATGTGAATTTCCGACCAGGCGTGCGCGATAATTTCATGGCTCTCAATTTCGGACTCAAGCACAAAACGTTGCATGTCTTGGCTGGTGCTCCTAAAATTTTTTGAACTTGGGGAGATGTCGGGAATCACATGAAGCACGTCCAGGGTTGCTTTCAGTCCCTGAGCCAGTTGGGTCGCATGGGCAAGGGCAGTGTCGCTGATTTTGTCGCCGTCCACCGCGACCAGAATCCGCTGAAACAGAGGCTCGAATGGACGGGGTGTGTGGTGCACCAACATCACGGGCAGAGGCGTGTTTTTTAAGACCCCTTCGGCGACGCGGCCTTGAATTAATTTTTGAAGAACTTCCCGACCGGGGGTTCCCAACACGATCAGATCGCAATGTTCAGCTTGTGCCCTAATGACAATAGATTAGGTCACAATGCGACTC
>JANMUC010000660.1:0-1725 GCA_031391225.1 Deinococcales bacterium | reverse complement strand
CTCGAGGAACGCGCCGATCAAGCCATTGAAATCCTGATGGTCGTCAGCCGTGAAGCCATGAACTTCGGCGAACGGGAATTGAGTGTCTACGCCCAAGCTCAACTGGTGGTGATTTACCTTGAACGCCGCGATACGGATCGTGCCCGTGCGCACATCAGCGTGGCTCGCGCTCAAGTTGACGGTGAAAATGCTCAAGCGATCTGTGACTTGCGCGAGGCGCAACTGTATACGCATCTGAATCAGGCTGTACCGGCAATGCTCGAGCGAGCCGTGGCGTATTTTTCAAGAACCCAGCACCGTCGTGAACTGGCAATTGCGTTATTTCATTTGGCGGATGCCCATGCGTCCCGTCGTGATTTTCAAGCTGCCAATATTGCTCTAAATCGCGTGACGGACTTGACGCACATGCTCGAGGGGAAAGCCTTTTTAAACGCCGAATTTCGTGGATTGCGAGGCTTGAATCAGTTGCAAAATCATGCCTCGAGTTACGCGGGTTGGTTGTTTTCAACCACCACCCTAAGTTCTGGTTCATCTGTACCGCGCATTTTTGAAGTCAAAACTTTTGGGCAGCCGCATCTGCTGGTTGATGGTCAACGCATCGAATTTGGCTCGCATAGGGCACTCGAATTGCTGGTTTTTGTGGGTTTAAATCCAAACTCGAGCTTGGAGCAAATCATTGCGGCATTAAGTCCAGACGATGACCCGAAAAGTGCCAAGAATTTATTTCATCAACTCAAATTTATTCTCAATCGGCACGCTCGAGGTTTACGAATTGAGTACCATACGGAAAATAGAACCTATGCGCTGAATGCTGGCAGCGCCAGTTTGCAATTTGATAACGTTCAATTTACGACTTACTTGCAAACACCTGGGCAGACTGGTTTAAGCGCAGCATTGGAATTGTACGTGGGCGAATTTCTGGTAACGGCAGACACGCAATGGGCTTCGGAGGTACGATCAAAAATGGAATGGCTGTTGGTTGAGAGTGGTGTCAAAGTCGTCTACGAACTCTTACAAGAGGGCGAACTCGAGGCGTGTAAAAGCCTTTCCAGAAGCCTTCTCAAACTCGAGCCTGGAGACATCGGCTTGAATCGTTTATTGATCGAAGTCACGCGTCGCGTCGAAGGTGAGCTTGCCGCCCAGATTGAACTGGAACGGGCGCAATCGCGTTTGCGCGGCTTGGGCGTTGTGGTTGATTCGCTTTCAATGACGGGTGAAAACGACGGTTTGAACTGATCTTGAATCTAAAAACCTCGAGATGTCTCGAGGTTTACGTTCTGAAGTAGTGGTTACGTTGCACGCCGTCATACCACCCAGAGTGCATACAGCAGTTTTTAAAACCTTCGCCCGCTACCGCAAGGGCATAAATCGTTGCGTCCAAGTTTCTCCAGCAATTCCTTGCCGCCGTGCACCACGCGATGACCGCGTTTTACTTGGGTTTCGCTCGGGAACCCTTTGCGGCGTTTGCTGGTAACCTCAAAAACTCACCTGTTCAATCAAATCTCGTTTTCGCATGGGTCTGACCTCCTCTTAAAGTCTCGAGAGAACTCGAGCCATTGGAGATTACGAGAATTTGAATTCGAGCACATCGGCTGATAGGCGTATTGTGTTTCCCTGAAATTTCAGTTTTCAATTAAAATATATTGCTGAGGCTTTACAGCGGTTTTCATATCCGTTGACGCGCTTCGCGCTCTCACTTCTATGAAAACCGCTGTCTGTTGCGAC
>JANMUC010000659.1:0-23003 GCA_031391225.1 Deinococcales bacterium | reverse complement strand
GAAGTTTTGGTTAGTCTGTCAAGCTCTAAAAAATTGTACTGAAGTACATACAGGCTTAGTCATTCTGCTTTTGCACTTTGCCCACGCCAAGAGATGTGTAGACTATGTGCGACTGTCACGAACAAAAGACCATCAAGGAGAAGTTACGATCAGCAGTAGCCCCCACATACAAGAAGTGGTTACAACTGAGCACCTGAACAGATTGATTCAGTTGGCTGAAGCATTGTCGCAAACCCAACCACGTCAAGCTTTAACGCCTGCTTCCGAAGCTGTAGAACTTGCTCGAAGCCTCGCTGACCAACACGCATTGGCTCAAAGTCTGCGCTGGTTGGGGACGAGTCATTACTATTTATCGGAATACGATATTGCATTGAGATACATGCTTGAAGCAGTCGAGTTGTCTAGGGAATTACACGATCTGATAATCTTGGGCGAATGCGAACGCATGTGTGGACTCGTTTACCACGATCAAGGCAAACTTTCTGAAGCATTGGAACGTTTCGAGATTGCACTTGGTTTATCGCAGCAAACTGAAAATCAGAATGCTATGAGTTCAGCTTTAAATAATATTGCCCTGATTTATCGGGCATTTGAGGAATATGAACGTGAACTTGAGTATCACACGCGCAATTTGGAACTTAGTCGAAACATTGGTGATACCCGTACAATGATTCGGGCATTAAACGCAATTGGCTTGATTCATCTTGAATGGGCTGAAAGTAAATCCGAAGAAGACCCACAGCGAAATCAAGAATTGAATATCGCTCTGGATTTGTTCCAACAAGCACTTGAACCGTCTCGAGAAACCCAATTTCGTCAAGCCGAAATTGCCCTTCTAAACAATATTGGTTGTGTCTACATGGCAAGACACGAACCACAAAAAGCACTCGAGTTTTTTGATGCCCAACTCGAGGTTGCCCAAGCTTTTGGTGATCGAAAACGTTTTGCCAATGGCATCGTTGATTCGGGACGTGCGCACTTGGCACTGGGGCATCTCAGCCTGGCTTTTGATCTGATTTCCGAAGCACACCAAGCCTTTGAAGAAGTCGGCGCTCACGACGAACTGGCAAAAACCCACAAAGACCTGTCCGCCATTTTTGAAGCCAGGGGCAACATTACCCTGGCACTCGAGCATTTCAAACAATTTCATGCGCTCGAAGCAACGGTCAAAAGCGATGCCGCCAAACAACGCACGCAAACGCTGGCGGCAAAATTTGACCTCGAGAAATCGCGCCTCGAATCGGAAATGTACCGCATTCGCACCACCGAACTGGAAACCAAAGTTGCGGAACGAACCCAGGAAGTGCTGGACGCGCAATTTGAGATGCTCGAGCGGCTGGCGAACGCGGCGGAGTTTAGGGATTCGGACACGGGAACGCACACGCGGCGGGTGGGACGGATTGCGGCGGCGGTGGGTAAACGCATGGGTTTGCCTTTTGATGACGCGCAATTGTTGCGGTCGGCGGCGCAACTGCATGACATTGGCAAAATTGGCATTCCGGATGCAATTTTGTTTAAACGCGGCACACTGACCGATGTTGAATGGGAAATCATGAAAAGCCACACGACTTTGGGCGCGAAGATGCTCACAGATGGCAAGTCGCGCTTGTTGCAGATGGCAGAAGAAATTGCCATGACCCACCACGAGCGTTTTGATGGCACGGGGTATCCCGTTGGGTTGCTTGGCACGAACATTCCACTGACGGGGCGGGTGGTGGCGGTGGTGGACATGTACGATGCCCTGTTAAGCGAACGTCCGTACAAGGGCGCGTGGTCCAAAACCGATGCGCTTTACGAGATCAAGCGGGTGGCTGGAACGCATTTCGACCCCGAAGTGGTGCGGGTATTCTTGGACGTGATCGAATCCGATCTGACCGAAGCTTGGGATTGACCAATGAACGATGCGATCAAACTCGAGGCGCACAACCCGCAGTGGACAAAGGATTTTGAACTCGAGCGAGCGTGTCTTCTGGTGGCGCTTGGGCATGTCACCAGGGGCGGAATCCTCGAGACGGTGCATCATGTTGGCAGCACCAGCGTGCCAGGTTTAAAAGCCAAACCTGTGATTGACCTGCTGCTCGAGGTATTCCCGTTACCAAAGCCTGATGTGGGTATTCCTGCGCTCGAGGCATTAGGGTACGAGTATCGGGGTGAGGCAGGGATTCCTGGGCGTTTGTTTTTTCGCACCAACCCTCGAACGCGGCATTTGCATGTTGTTGAGGCGGGAACGAACGAATTCACTCGAGATCATTTGCTTTTTAGGGATTACTTGCGGGCAAACTTGGGTGCGCGGCAGCGTTACGAGAATCTGAAGCTCGAGTTGGCGCAAAAACATCAATTTGACCGTGAGGCGTACACGACAGGCAAAACTGAATTGATTCGGCAATTGCTCGAGGAAGCAACGGTTTGGCATCTCGAGGTCACAGGATTTCAACCAGTCCTCGAGTTAAAAGAATTGATGTGGGGTTTCCAGCAGGATTGGTGCGTCCCGAGTGGCTGGGCGCTCGATGCTTTTGTGGGTGCTCCCTCGAGATACCATTTTGACCTCGATCTGTTGATCTGGCGTGAAGATCAGCTTGGGCTACGTCAACATTTGCTGGCGGCAGGTTGGGAATTGCACGTTACCGTGGATGGTGTTTATCATCCTTGGGCGGCAGACGAATTTCTCGAGTTGCCCTTGCATCAAGTTCATGCCCGCAAAGAGGGACGTTTTCTGGACATCTTACTGAGTGACCGTGACGCGGAAGGCTGGCGTTTTCGCCGTGACCCAGAGATCACCCATGAAATCTCGAGTGTCATGTTGCCCTCGAGTTTGGGTGTTAAAATTCTTGCCCCAGAGATTGCGTTGCTTTTTAAAAGCCGTTCGAGCGGTGGCGCTGCGCGAAGCAAAGACAACCAAGATTTCGCTCGAGCGTTGCCGTGCTTGACGGTTAAGGCTCGAGAATGGTTGAAGCTTGCTTTACAAAAAACCAGTCCAGAACACGCTTGGCTGGCAGAACTCTAACGTTTTGGGCTGCCAGGGTTGGCGCTGCCGGCTTTGATCACATCGGCAATGACGGGTGGTAAACCCCAGGTCAGAATGTCGAAGGCGGCGGCTTGGTAATCGTATTTGATTTTGAGTAAATCCACTTCGGGACGCAAGCCAAATTCGATAATCGCGCAATCCGCGCCAGGCTCGCCGTTCAGGCTTAAACCGACGCTGCCAGGGTTGACGAACACACCGTTTTTGGTGCGTTGAATCGCGGGAATGTGTGTGCCACCAGAAATGATGATGCTGGCATTTAGATTCTCGAGTTGCGCATCAAGTTCGGCAGTATGGACTTGCAAATCGAGCCTGCCATCTGGGTCGTCGGGCAATCCATGAAAGAATTTGAGGCGACCACGTGGGGTTTGCAGGCGTTCGACGACTTTAAGCTGGCGCATGTAACGCATTTCCGAGTCGCCAATTTGGGTTTTGGTCCAAACCAGGGTTTGGTCTGCCACGCCCGTGCGCGGTTCGATGTTTTCAGAAAGCTCGAAGGCGATGCGGGCATCGCTCGCGCCAAGGGTGGTTGGGATGTTGTTGTCACGCATGAAATGAATGACCTCGAGCGGTGATGCGCCGTACCCAACCAGATCGCCCAGGCAGATCGTGTGGGTTACACCACGAGCCTGAAATGCCGCCCAAGCCGCCTTGAGGGCGTGGATGTTGGCGTGAACGTCGCTCATAACTCCTAGAATCATGCTTTTCATACTGTAACCCAGATTCCAAGCTTTGCGCGGCAGAAAACCGCTCGAGTCAAACTGCACTTGGGTTTAAACACGAGAAGTGTGTTTCACAAGATATTTTTCTTGAATGGTATATTCCCAGTACATGCTTGCGGGTTTCTGCCAATTTGGGTTCTCGAGATTCGGGTTTTTAGACCAGGGTCATCACTGATGTTTAATTTTTCTTGGCACGAACAAACCAAAGCCCAACCTTACGGCGTGCCGTTGTCGTTGCTGGCGGGATTGGCGCTGGGTTTCACGCACATTCCGTTTGTTGCCAGTTGGTTGGCAGTGCTGCCGCTCGCCGCCATTTTTTACCTGATTACCCGCGAGGACACCCCGCGCCTTGCCGCTCGAGCCGCGTTTTTTGCGGGACTCAGTTTTTGGGTGGTGCATTTGTTCTGGTTGCCGCAATCGTTCGCCCCCAATTTTGGTCCAGTCATTTGGGTTATTTTTCCGCTTATTGCGCCGCTCGAGGCGGTCTTGTTTTGGAGCAGCATCGCTTGGCTCGCGCACCGCATTGCGCGTCAACCCTTGCCGATGCTCGGTTTTCTGGCGGGCGGTTTTGTGCTGATCGAATGGGTTCGGGCAAACATGGATGCCATCTCGTTCCCGTGGGGTAATTTTGGTTACACCCTGCTGGGCACGCCGCTCGCCCAAGTCTCGAGTTTGGGTGGCGTGTACCTGGCTAGTTTGCTGGTGACGTTAATGGCTGCCGCGATTGCCGCGCTGGCTTGGTTTGAGGCTCGAGGTTTGTTTGTCATGCTGGGAGTTTGGCTGGTGGCGTTGATTTTTGGTGTGACCCGCCCTGCGCCTGTGCTTGCCAGCAAAGACGTGCTGTTGGTGCAACCGAACATTGGGGCGTATGAAAAATATATTGGACGACCCATTGACCCGCTTGGAATCCACCGTAGCCTCAGCAAGCGAGCCAAACCAGGGGCATTAATCGTCTGGTCTGAGGCGGTGGTTAGGTTCGAGGAATTGACCCAACCCTCGTTTCCGCCTTACGACCCAACCAAACCCACGCAAAGCACCAAACTGATTCCCGCGCCAAAATTTAACAAACTGATTGCAGGGGTCAGGAACGGTTATGTCAACTCGGTGGTTGCCATGCAAAATGGTAAGGTGATCGGCATCAGCACCAAAACCAAACTCGTGCCATTCTCGGAATTCTTCCCGTTTAGGCAACAACTGGCATTTATTTATGACCCGATCCTGGGGCTTTTAAACAACGCTGGCGGTGCGGGAGGCTCGAGTCCAGTCCTCGCGCCCAAAGTGCTCGAGATAGGCGGCGATAAAATTGGCGCGTTCGTTTGTTACGATTCGATTTTCCCAGCCGTGCCGCGCCTGTACGTGCAAATGGGAGCAGATGTGCTGGTGCAAGCCACCAACGACGCCTGGTTTGGTGGCGGCATTGGCAACGAGCAACATTTTGAGATGGATCGAATGCGAGCCATCGAACTTGATCGTTATCTGCTGCGTGCCGCCAACACTGGTATTTCGGGCGTGATTGACCCACGAGGCAATGTCATTGCTTCCGCCCCACAAAATCAAAAACTGGTGCTCGAGGGCAAGTACGGATTGCAAAACAATTTGACCCTGTACGCCCGTTTTGGCGATTGGGCGGTCTTGCTGTCAGTTTTGGTGATGATGGTGTTTGGCTTTGCTGGTCGTCGCTCGAGAGGGATTTGATTCCTTAATCACAGAGCTAATGCAAAATCCGAATTTTGTACGTTGTGTGGATATTTTCGTATTCTGTTGGGCGCAGCAAGCACATACACTCCGACTTAATCAGATTTTCCTTGCCAGACACAGAAAGCAATAATCTTTCTACCCTCATCCCCGACCCTTCTTGCCCTTAAAGCAGCACCTAACGGGCTTGGGCGCTTCTCCCAACATCAGGAGAAGGGAGTTTTGGTTTTTTGCACGTGTGGATCGAGGGTTTTCTCTTTTCGGTTGGCGACCATGCCTGTCAGCGATCCCGTCCGTGAGCGACCCAAGCCCGTTAGGTGCTGCCGTAAGGGTCAAGAAGCAGCGCCCTTACAAAACACAATGTTTTTCGTAGGGGCGCTGCTTGCTGCGCCTTGCTGTTCCCTGGTCGTTTGGCGGGTGTGAAGCTCGAGGTGCGGCTGTTAAAGTGCTGCTGTGAGAGATGTTCCCCCGCCACCAGTCAATGTGCGTAAATCCAGCGAACCCAAAATCCCGACCAAAGTGCTGCTGGGCGATTTGGCTTCGACCTTAAAACTGGTTTGGGCTGCCAGCCCGTTGCACGCCAGCGTGATTGGCATTACCAGTTTGCTGCAAGCTTTTGCGCCCGCCGCAACCTTGTGGGTTTCTAAACTCTTGCTCGATGCGGTGGCGCAAGCCGTCCGTGGTGAACTCCAGGGTAGCTACAACGCTCTGGTGGGTTTATTGGCGATTCAAGTAGGCATTGGGGTGCTGCTGACCTTTTTAAACGCCGTTCAAGGCGCGTCTCGAGAATTGCTGGGCGACAGCTTACAAAACCGCATTTCAGTCTCGATTCTCGAGAAGGCGGCGGGGCTGGAGGTCGAACGGTTCGAGAACTCTGAAACGTATGACGCGCTCAAAAATGCTTACAACGAGGTGGGCTTTCGTCCGATCACCGTCGCAACGCAGCTCATCTCGTTTGTGCAAGCCCTGATCACCCTGCTTTCGATTGGCGCATTACTCTCGAGGTTGGGTTTACCGATTTTGCTGCTGGTGTTGGTTGCCACACTGCCTGGTGTGATCGTCTCAAACCGTTTTGGTCTGGAATCCTACCGCATGATTCGGCGGCGAACCCCAGACGCCAGGGTACAAAATTACCTCGGCACGTTGCTGACCTCGGATCAACTGGTCAAAGAAGTCCGTCTGTTTCACTTCGAGCCGTACCTGCTGCAACGCTGGAAGGAATATTACGCCAAGTTTCGGGCGCAACTCGCGCCACTGATTTATCGTCGCAACGCTTGGACGTTGGGCGCATCGCTTGTTTCTGCGGTCATGATCGGTTTCGCCACGCTTCAAGTGCTGTCCAGAGCCGCGCTGGGTTTGATTACCGTCGGTGATTTCTCGCTGTTCATTGGCGGCATCGCGCAAGTCCAAAGTCAATTCTCGAGCTTGCTGTCAGGCTTCTCGAGCATTTACCAGAGTTTGTTGTACATGCGAAACCTCTTTGAATTTCTCGAGCTTCCCAACCGCGACCTTGACGCTGGCGAGGTCTGGACGGGCGAGATTGACAGCATCGAATTTGAAAACATCGGCTTTAGGTATCCGCTGACCACTCGAGATGTTTTAAAAGGCGTAAATTTTAAGATCACACGCGGTCAAGCCCTGGCACTGGTCGGCGAGAATGGTGCTGGCAAAACCACCATCGTCAAACTCTTAACAAGGCTTTTTGAACCCACCAGCGGCAGAATTTTGCTCAATGGTCTGGATTCGAGCCGTTTCAGTCCGCGCAGCGTCCAAGCCCAGATGAGCATTATTTTTCAAGATTATGGGCAGTACCAAATGACTGCCCGCGAAAACATTGCCCTCTCGAGGTTGGATGACATTGCTGACGATACCGCGCTGCAACGTTCGGGGGCGCAGTCGGGCGCGAACGAATTTATGAACGACTTGCCCGAAGGTTACGACACCATGCTCGGCAGGATGTTCGCGGGTGGGCGACAACTTTCGGGCGGTCAGTGGCAACGCATCGCACTCTCGAGGTTGTACTTTCGCCAAGCCAGCGTGCTGGTGTTCGACGAACCCACCGCCGCTCTGGACGCCCAAGCCGAGTTTGACACGATCGAGGCGTTACGTGCGCAGTCTAAAGACCGCATGACGGTTCTGATTTCGCACCGTTTCAGCACCGTGCGCCTTGCCGATTTTATTGTGGTGCTCGAGGCTGGTGTGATTAGCGAATCGGGATCGCACGAGCAACTGTTAAAGCAGGGCGGCACGTACGCGCAACTGTTCAAACTTCAAGCCAGTGGTTACCTCGAGCGTCAACCTGAAGCGGTGGTGTGATGAAATTTTCGAGTGGTTTGTTTGTACAGGCGCATGGCTATACGCCCTTTTCAGGGGCGGCTCGAGATTGAAAAGTGATTGTTTTCGGGGTCAACACCATTGCAAAACTCGAACCAATCGGTCTTGTTGGTCTTTGAGAGCTTCGCCCCCCTTGCAATCAAGATTTCTCGAGTCGCGCTGACATCTTGGGCATAAAACGTGATTTTGGGCGGGCGCTTGGCTTTGTTCGCCACGCCGTTTTCGTGCAGCGCAATGCTGATTGTCCCCGCGTGAAACTCGAGCCAACTGTTTGGGTCGTCAGGTGTGATTTTGGGGGTTAAGCCGAGTACATCGCGGTAGAACGCGCCCATGACTCGAATATCTTTGACGAAAAGCGTAATTCGGCTGCATTCAAGATTCAGATTCATATCCCGAGCTTAAAGCGCTGACTCGAGCTTGGCAAGCTTGTTTTTTTATGCTCAAAATGACAACTTGATGTCGTGATACAAGACTTGAATTCAAATCGTTCGAAAATTAATTTTTACCAATTCAGCGCCCCCCTGCGCCAAAATATCCTCGGCGAGTTCAAAACCCAAATCTTCGGCTTCCTCGGATTCGCCCTCGATGGTCGCCCGAATGACCTTGCTGCCGTCTGGCGCGGCAATTGCACCCTCGAGCGTCAACACGCCGTCGTCGGAGATGCTGGCAAGAGCGCCAATGGCGTGAGCGCCCACGAACATCGTGCCTTTGGGCAGCACACCCTCTAAAAAGGCGCGTTCGGCGGTGATACGGTCATCGCTGGCATGATGGTGAATGCTGTAGGCAACCTCGGTGGCGATGTCATCGTCATCTCGGGCGATTAAGGCAATTGCGCCCTGTCCTGGTGCGGGTAAAATCAGGTCTGGGTGAACCAGTTCGTCAATGCGGTTGCGGTACTCGAGGCGCAAAAGATCGTTGGCTGCCAGCAAGAACGCGTCAACCTGCCCAGTGCCCAAGGCTTCAAGACGGGCTTCGACATCGCCAGCCAATTCGATCAACTCGAGTTCGGGGCGGAAAGAGCGCAAGAACGCCAAACGGTGCGCCCCGTTCACGCCCAAACGTGCGCTGGCTTCCAGGCTGGTCAGGTTTTTGCAACCCGCACGTCCGACCAGCGCGTCTCTGGCTTCGAGGCGTTTGGGAATGCTCGCCACCTCTAAGCCTTCGGGTTGCTGTAACGCCACATCTTTTAAGGTCTGAACGACAATGTCAACGCGTTTGGCAATCAGGGCATCCTCGAGCGCTTTGAGTTTACTTGCGGGTTTGGTTGCGTCTGGAACGGTTTGAAGTTTGAACTCAGTCTCAGGCCATTCTTCTTTCAGACGGGCAATCACCCAACGGGTTTGTGCGAGTGCGAGCGAGCTGCCTCGAGTGCCAACAACAATGGAACGCATAATCGCAGGAAGTATACGTGTTACGCGTCCGTTTCGCTAGTCTCTGAAGATTCGGGTTTGAAGCCACAACTCGAGCATCTGATGTTTTAGCCGTGTTTCACGGTGTTGTGATGTTTCACTTGGTTTTTAGTACAATTGGGCATGAACAAACTTTCGGTGATCGTGACGGGCGCGGCGCAAGGTATTGGACGGGCAATCGCGGCACGATTTAAGCAAGACGGCGCGAACGTCACCATCGCCGACATCAACCCCACCATTCTCGAGCAAACCATGACCGAACTTGGAGTGGAGGGTGTACTGACCGATGTCTCGAGCGAGCTTGAGGTCAACAGATTGATCGAAACCACTCTCGAGCTTTATGGCAGAATTGATGTTTTGGTCAACAACGCGGGTTTAAGTGACTTCTTGCCACTCGAGCAGCAAACCTTGGAATCGTTCCAGCATGTTTTAAACGTCAATTTGACGGGAGCCTGGTTGTGCGCTCGAGCCGCCGCGCCGCATTTACGGGCAGTGAAAGGCGCTATCGTCAACATCGCCTCAACTCGAGCCATGATGTCCGAACCAGGCTCTGAAGCCTACGCCGCGTCCAAGGGTGGTTTGCTGGCATTAACCCACGCGCTCGCCGCCAGTTTGCAACCCGATGTCCGCGTCAATTGCGTCTCGCCAGGTTGGATCGAAACTCGAGCGCCAGGGACGTTCGCGCATTCGAGCGGGGACAATGCTCAGCACCTTGTTGGACGGGTTGGCACACCCGAAGACATTGCTGGCATGGTCGCATTTTTAGCCTCGAGTCAGGCGGGTTTTATGACTGGGCAGAACGTGATCGTGGACGGCGGCATGACCAAGAAAATGATTTACCTCGAGTAGGGGCGAGGCGCGTCTCACCCCTACAGGACGTATTGCTTTGAAAAACCGAAGAATTAACAAAATCTTAGCTCCTCTCGCAAATTGATAAACTATCTAAATGGAAGATTGCGTGTTTTGCCAGATTGTTCAAGGGAAGCTCCCAGCCCATAAAATCTGGGAAGACGAGCATTTTCTGGCAATCCTGGACATTAATCCCAACACGCCAGGTCACACGCTTTTGCTACCCAAAATCCACGAACCATATGTTTTTGACCTCGAGCAACACCTGTACTTGAGCTTGTTCGATTTGGCAAAAAAACTCTCCACACCAATTCTTAAAGTCAGTCAAGCCAAACGTATCGGCGTAGTGATTCAAGGTTTTACCGTACCCCACGTTCACCTCCATTTGATTCCAATGAATGACGTTCACGACCTCGACGATGATCGAGCCATACCAGCCTCGGAAGCTGAACTCTCGAGCATGGCTTTAAAGATTGTGCGGATACTATCGTGAATCCCGCACCAATTTTTTTTGTGTCTGGCACTCCAGGTTCGGGCAAAACCAGCCTCTCGAGAGGGTTATTACAACATTTCGAGTTTGGACTGCATTTGCCAATTGACGATCTGCGCGAGTTTGTGGTGTCGGGCATCGCGCACCCCATTAATTCCACACCCGAGACGACGCGCCAATTTCGTTTGGCTCGAGCCTGCGCTATTCAAACTGCTAAAATGTACGCGAAAGAAGGTTTTGCTGTTGTGATTGACGATGTACTCTTTCCAAAAGATGCAATCCAACTCGAGCAAGAATTCTTGACGGATTTTAAAGTCCATAAAATCTTGTTGCGCCCAACCCTCGAGATTGCTTTGTTTCGCAATGCTTCACGTACCAACAAGGACTTTGATACTGCAATCCTCGAGCCTGTGATTGTGGATTTGTACGCCAACATGCAACAAGAAGAATTTCAAAGCGCGGGTTGGATTGTCGTTGACTCGAGCGAACTGAACCTCCAAACAACTGTTCGTTTGATTCTCGAGCAAATAGAAATCTGAAAACACTCGTGCATGACGTTTAGTTGTGCAGGTGTGCAAAAATCACCCCAACTTGAATCTTTTCTGGTTAAGATGAAGCGCATAACCTGCGTTTGACTTTATACAGTTTCCTGTAACGCAATTTGTTTGTGCCCAGACGCAAACAGAATGGAGAATCAAATCGTGACCGTACCCTGGCAAGGCTCTTACAACCCCAAGACCATCAAAGAATTGATCGAAGCCCTCTGCCTCGAGTCGGGCGCGGGACGGTTGACGCTTCGTTCGGGAACGCAAATGGCATCGCTGTACTTGAATGAAGGAAATCTGACAGACGCGCACTTTAAATCCTTGCGGGGTTTGGAAGCGCTGGCAGTGTTGCTGGGTTTTGAAGCGGGCGAATACCGTTTTGTCTCGGGTTTACGCTCAGAGAGCCAAAACCTGAGCGGTAGCATTGACGAGGTGTTTCAACAAGCTGCAAGATTTCAAACCCAAACACCTCCTTCAATACAATATCAACCAAGCAGCCAGCTGCCCGTCCAATCAAACTCGAGTGCCTCCAGCCAAAATACACCGAGTCAAAATACACCACTGCCAACACTGCTAATCAATCCAACATTAGACACGTCTTACTTGCCAGCCAGCTTTTTTGCCGAAGTTCGTACCCTCCTTGGCGATTTACGCGTCGGACAACCTGGCGTCATTCTGGCTCGAGCAATGGAAGGTTTGGGCGATGACCTGAGCAGCGTTCCAAGCTCCAGAGCTACGGATTTTATCAACAATATTTGCAACGAGATTGCGCCTGGTCAAGCAAAACTGTTCAAGCCAAGCATCATGTTGACCTTTGATGGTCTTCGCAATCAGAACACCCCAAAATCCACCAACGCTTCAGAAACTCGCCCCGCCGCCCCACCAACCAACGGTTTGCGCACCGTTGCTGCCACCGTGCTTGGACGCATTCCAGGTCCAATGCTTTCAACAGTCTTCATGACTGAAATTCGTCAAACCCTCGAGCAACTGCGGGTCTTTAATGCAGAAGTTGCCATTGATCGTGCCGCCGAAAATCTAGGCTTTTACCCCACAGAAATACCAAGTTCACAAACCAAAAAATTCTTAACCGCCATTATTTCTGAGATCACCAACGAGCAAGGCTATCAGTTTCAACAACTGCTCGACACCACCGTTCGTGAACTCGAGGGTCAAGCCAAAGCCAACAAATCCCCAAGTTTGGCAGACCGTGCAGCCTCATTCCCAGCGTTCACCAATCCTCTGGCTCGAGGCAAAGCAGTAGCCAAACCGGTTGATCCTGCCTTCGAGTTTGGACAGAGTATTCAACAAAACCTAAAAAGCTTGGTTTCCGCTGGCGCAATCAATGGTTTGATTCAAGCCGCCGCCAACGACTTGGGCATTCAAGCTTCCAATGTTGCACCAGGTTACGCGCAAAAATTTGTCCAAGCCATCTCGCAGCGCCTTGATACCGAAACAGCCCAAAAGTTTCAACGCACCATGGCGCTTTCGGTTGGCGTTTACACCGCACAACGCTAACTGTCTGCTTTGCAAAACGCTAATTTGAGTCACTCGAGCTTTCAGAACTGGTTAGGTTAAATCTTCCAGTTTTGGGTGATTTGCCGCGCCGCCTCGAATGCAATAATGCCCGCGCTGACTGCTACATTCAAACTCCGTCCAGTCCCAGGCATTGGAATCTTGACACTCGGAAACGCCTCGAGAATTGCTGGTGGTAAGCCGTCCGATTCGCGCCCGAACACCAAATAATCATTTTTCTGATATTCAAAGCTCGAGTACACCGTTTCGCCTGCACCAGAGGTCAAAATTACCCGCGCCGAAGCGTCCAAACCAGCGCAAAAATTATTCCAACTGGCATGTTCGATCAGTTCGATTTGCTCGAGGTAATCCATGCCAGAGCGACGAAATTGCGGATCGTGAAGCCGAAACCCAAACGGACGAATCAAATGCAGCCTCGCGCCAAGCACCGCGCAGGAACGCCCAATGTTGCCCGTGTTCTGCGGAATTTCGGGTTGATACAACACAATGTTCAGCATGATCTGAAAAACGTATTTTTGAAGATGATTTGAGAAAAGCTATAAGCTTTAAGCTTTAAGCTATAAGCAAAACAATGCCGTTTCTTAAAGCTTATAGCTTGGAGCTTACAGCCAAAAATACGACAAGACCTCGCTAATTTTTCAATAACAGATTCCATAACGCCCTTTAAGACTTTAAATACTCGAGCACCAATTTTGCCGTGTCCACAAGTGCATCGGTATGTGTGCGTTCATAGGCGTGACTGGCATCCACGCCAGGACCAATCAATGCCACTCGAGCTTCCAAACCCGCATTGAGCGCCGCGCTGCCGTCAGAGCCGTAAAACGGGTAAATGTCAATTTTTAGATCAATCCCCGCCTTAGCTGCCAAGCTGCGCATGTTGTTCGAGAACCCATGATCGTAAGGTCCACTCGAATCTTTGACGCACAAGGTGCAATGGTGCTCGCTCGAGGTTTGCCCCTCGCCCATTGCCGCCATGTCAATCACCAACAACTCGTGAATGTCGGCAGGAATGCCTGCCGCCGCGCCGTGCCCGACCTCTTCAAAGTTCGAGATAAAACAATGCGTATCCGCACCAACCGCAACCTTATCCTCGAGCACCAATTTTGTGACCGCCAACAACACTGCCACTGCCGCCTTGTTATCTAAATGACGCGATTTGATGTAACCGTTCGGTAGAACTTGGGTTCGAGAATCCCAAGAGACAAAATCTCCAACCTCAATGCCAAGCGCTCGCACGTCAGCCTCGCTCGAGAGTCCATGACCATCCACCGTGGCATCAAGGCGCACCTCAATGGTGCTGGCAGACCGTTTTTGCTCCCCGACCTCCGCGCCCCAAACGTGGGTGCTCTGTTTGGTCGTGACCACCGTTCCAGAGACGCTCGAGCCGGCTTGGGTGTGCACCAGACAATACTCGCCGACAATGGTTGACCAGTCGTAACCACCCACGCGGCTGAGGTGCAGCCGACCATCGGTATTAAATTCTTTGACCATCGCGCCAAGCGTGTCCACATGCGCCGCAATCGCCCTGGGATTGCCAGCACCACCAGGAATTGTCCAAAGCAACGCGCCCTTTTTCGTGCGGCGACTCGAGACACCCAAAGCCTGCAATTCGTTTTCGATCCAAGCCAGTGCCGTGTCGGTAAAACCAGTTGGCGAGGGAATATTCAGCAATTCCTCGAGTTTTGAAACCATAAAGTGAGTGTTGAGCGGCATACGTTCATTCTGGCACGAAATCGGTTTCTGATAAGCTTGAACGCATGGAACTCCGTTACCATCATGTTTCAAGAAGCACCAGCGACTTATCTCGCATCCTCGAGTTTTACCAAGCACTCGGTTGCAGCCTTCAGAAACACGTCAAAGACGACGCGCAAAACCTCGAGCGAGCCGTTTTGAGACTTCCAGGCTCGGATGCGTACTTGCAATTTATCATGCGTGCCGAGGGTGTTGTGACGCCGCCAGGATTGGACTGGACAGACCACCTGGCGTTTCACACCAGCAACTTTGAAACCGACCTTGCACAGATGCTAGCGGCAGGAGGGAAACTCGAGAAACCCGCCTATCACACGCCAAGCGGCAGTCTGGTGGCATTCGTGTTCGACCCAGACGGGAACAGGATTGAACTGGTGGCAAAGTGATTTTGGACGCAATGCCGTTACTCGAGCAACTGAAAGCCATTGCGAGTTTGGGACTTCATTACACCAAAGACGTGTATGACCGTGGACGCTACGAGCAAATCATGACACTCGTCGAACAATATTATGGTCACGCCCTCGAGATGCCAGCTTCCGAGGTTCACGCCCAATTCCGAAATCAGCTCAGCCAACTTTCGATTTCGCCTGTTGTGGGCGCAGACGCTGCGATCTTTGACTCGAGCGGCAAAATTTTGCTGATGAAACGAATTGATAATAGTAAGTGGTGCTTGCCTTGTGGTTTGGTCGAAGCGGGCGAAAGCCCAGAACAAGGTGCAATTCGTGAAGCTCGAGAAGAAACTGGTCTTGAAGTCAAGATTCTCGAGTTGGTTGGCGTGTACACACGATTGCCTAACATTGAATACGGTCTGTACTCGCTTGTTAGCATGGTCTACCTGTGCGAAGTCGCTGGCGGCACATTGCAACGCTCACACGAGGACTTGGGATTGCAATACTGGAAGCTTGAGGAAGTCCCGATCTGGCATTCGGATATGGAACAAAAAGCTCGAGATGCTCAGGCAAAACACAAGATACTGATGAAAGTTTAAAAGCAAATTGCGTCACTTCTCGAGCATTTTTAAAAGCTGTTGAGTGGTTCGCTGTAATCCCTGCTGCTCGAGTGTTGTCAAAAGCGTTTGCGTTGTGACTGGTGGATTGAAAAGACTGTCTCGTTGGGTGCAAAAAGCCATTAGGGTTTCTTCTGCTTTTGTGTTCAACAACTCAAGAATAAAATCATCTGGATGCAACGGACGAACCTTAAAATCAGCCAGCGTTTTTTTCGGAAAGTGTCGCAGGTTTGCGGTCACAATGACATCGGCATTGGCTCGAATGGCAGCAGCAAGTACGTCTCTATCGTCAGGATCGGGCAAGGTTAGCGTTTCAATCAGTGGTTCGTAATGGCTCACCAAACTGTTTCTGGCATTGGTGTTCATGAGGTTACGTGTTCGCTCGAGTTTTGAAGATGTTAAATCGGGACGGTTTTTCAAGATATTGCGCGTCCATTCGTCATGAATTTGATTTGTCCAACGTGCATAAAATGCTTCTTGTACTGCCAAGTGCATCAGAAAATCACGGAGCGGTGCTGGGTACAGCACACTGGCATCGAGCACTGCAATCAGCATCAATAACCAAGCCCAAGTTTTTGGGCTTCGGCACTGAGTTCACGCAGCGTCTCGAGTCGCGCGGTTTTGCGGCGTTCTTTGTAGGCTTGAACATCTGAGAGTTGAATTCGGCGGTGCGATCCAACTTTGAAATACTTGATTTCGCCGCGCTCGAGCAAACCAATAAAATGTGGTCTTGAAACATCCAAGAGTTTTGCCGCTTGATGCGTGGTCAAAATGGTTTCAGTTTCAAGGATTTGAACTTTTTTTCCGTGCTCGAGGGCATCCAGAATTTGCCCAAGCAGTTTCTTGGCTTCGTTCGGAATCACTTGACGCTCGTTGGTTGTACTAACCTCGAGCTTTGCCGATTTTTGCTTGAGTAAGCGCTGGGCGGATTGAATTGAGTTTTGAGTGTTCGCTAACATAGACATATTTTAGACCTTAAATGCAATAAGTGCAAATTCAACCCTACCCAAAAATCTCGAGCGCTGCCCTGACCGTGTTCGCGTGGGCTTCAATGGTCACCTTCGGGTCGCGGTTGTAACCTCCTGACATTAAACTGACCACAGGGACACCCGCATTTTTGCACCACGAAAAAACGCTAGAATCTCGAGTTTTCGCGCCTTCTAAACTTAAACTAAACCGTCCAAAACGGTCTTTGGACAGCACGTCCACACCAGCCAGGTAAAACACCAATTCTGGTTTAAACATCTCGAGCGCAGGGAAAACTCGAGATTCTAGAACGGCAAAATAATCGTGGTCGGTAATCCAATCACCCAGCCCAATATCCAAACTCGAGCGTTCTTTGTGAAATGGGTAATTGCGTTCACCATGTACTGACAGCGTGAACACCCGAGGGTCGGATTCAAAAATACTGGCTGTGCCGTTGCCTTGATGGACGTCCAAATCGAGTACCAACATTCGTTGTAAATCTCGATTTTCAAACAAATCTTTGATCGTAATTGCCACGTCGTTAAGCGTGCAAAAACCTTCGCCGTGATCTGGGTAAGCGTGATGTGTGCCGCCTGCCAGATTAATGCCCAAACCGGTCTCGAGCGCATCGTTTGTGGCAGCCAGTGTGCCGCCCGTGGCGCGAAGGGCGCGTTCGACCAAGTTTGGACTCCAGGGCAACCCCAGCAAGCGCAATTCTTTAGGCTCGAGCGTGCCAAAATTCAGTTTTCTTAAGTATGCCGCGTCATGAACGCGTTCGACTTGCTCCCAACTTGGGCGCGGTGGGTCAAGCACCTCGAGTTGCAAATCGTTTGTCACAATTTCTCTGACGCTGGCATATTTGTACATTGGGAAACGATGACCCTCAGGCAGCGCGATGGTGTAGGCGCTGCCTGAGTAAGCTCGAAATTTTGAGGCTGACGAATTCAAAGTGCGTTTAGATTAACGCGTCTATCAGAAAAACACTTGCTCGAGGCTTACGGTCACAACCTCGAGTGACAAAATTGCAGTAGGATTTTAAGATGGAACTGCACCTGATTCGTCACGCCGCCGCCGAAATCCCGCACCTTGACTTGCATGACACAGACCGAAAATTGACGTTCAAAGGCAAAGACCAAGCCAAAGTTTTGCGCAAAACCTTGCAAACGCTCGAGGTGAATTACGATCTGGTGTTGTGCAGTCCGTGGCGTCGCGCTCGAGAAACCGCCAGTCTGCTCGAGCCTGTTGCCGATAAGCTCGAGCCTTGTGAATTGCTGGCTCGAGCGCCCAGCCCTGAATTAAAGCAATTAATCGAGGACCTGGCAGGAAAGTATAAAACCGTGGCGATGGTTGGGCATCAACCCTGGATTTCTGAATTAAACGCCTTATTGTTGTTGGGCGACGGGAGTCTGGCGGATAAGTTTGAGTTTAGAAAATCCAGTCTTTACGCGCTCGAGTGGACGCCAGATCAATCGTTTTTGCGTTTCGTCTTGCCGCCAGGGGTGCTGCGCCGACTGCGGTAATCCAAGTCCTCGGCGTAAAGCTCGAGCCTGCGGTCAAAGGCTTTCTCGAACAAACCTGCCTGTTTGCTGGCTTCGACCAATTCCACCCTTGGGATTTCGTTGGCAATCAATTTGATCTTGACTGTCTCCTTGCCAATCTCAATCTCAAGGTCGGTCACCCGTTCCGCGCGTGCTCGCTCGAGGTATTCCGCCAACCGCAAACAGGCGCTTAAACGCAACAAGCGCTTGTCATCATCAGGCTCGAGAATGTTTTTAAACTCGCCCAGTTTCGGGTCGCCTTTGCGGTGATACTGGGTCAATAACGCCAGCAGCACATGTTCGCGGTGCGAAAGCCCTGGCATTTGCGAGTTCAGAATCAAATACGCGCTGTGCTTGTGATGGTCAAAATAATTGACTGCCATCCCAATGTCATGCAAGTACGCCGCCGCATCGAGCAATAATACCTCGCTCGAGCCGTAACGGTGCAAAGGCTCGAGTCCATCGAACAACTTGCGGGTTAATTTGCGGACGTTGTTGGTGTGCGCCTCGGGTTGCGGGTACTGCGAGAACAAATTCCGTGCCGCCATTGAACGGACTTCGGGCATCAAATACGGTTCGGGCAGGAAATGCCTGTAAAACGCGCCCTCACGCACACCCTGCCCCGAAATATGGACTCCCTCGAGATGAGCCTCACGCAAGACCGTGCGGTACACCAGCGCCCCTGCCAGAATCACATCGGCACGGTCAGGATGAATGCCAGGCAGTGAACGCTCGCCCTTCTCGAGTTTTAAGAGTTTTTCAATCAGATCCTCGAGCGCGTCGCGTTTTAAGAAATAACCGTGAATCATGTCAAACGGATAATTGCTGGCTTTTTGCACCGCTCGAGCCAAATTCCGAATCGTGCCACCCATTGCCACCAGCGGGGCTTTTTCGTGCTTCACCCGCTCGAGTTGCGATCCCATCAGGGTTTTGACGTGCCTCTCGAGCGCCGAAATTTCTTTGGTGTTGGTTTTATCGCCCTTTAAAAACTGTTCAGTCAAGCGCACCCCACCAAGCGGGTACGCCTGCCCACGCACAAACCAGCGATTCTCGAGTTTGGACAATTGAGCACTGCCACCACCCAAATCCATGACCCAACAATTTGGGAAGACAAAACTGTTTGCCACCGCCAGCGCCCCGTACCGCGCCTCATCCTCGCCGGAGAGCACTTTAAACTCGAGGTTTAACCCTATTGTGCGCGATAAAAAATCCTGACTGTTTGCCGCCTCGCGCACCGCGCTGGTGGCAATCACCTCGAGCCGCCCGAGTTTGGTCGCGCCAGCGTAATCGGCATACAGTTTTAAAGCGTCCAAAGCGCGTTCAATCGCGTTTTTATCCAGTTCGCCGCTCGAGGCGAAACCTTCACCAAGTCGCACGGGTTCGCGGATTTCATCGGTCAGTTTAAACCAACGTCCTGGCTCAAACTGGTAGACCACAAGCCGTGCCGTGCCCGAACCCATGTCCACAATCCCGATGCGCTCCGTCATGGTTTTATCGTACCTCGAGCCGTGATCTGAAAATCTGTATCCGTTGATGGGATCAAAACTGAACAGCAAGACAAGTTCCCTAAACTCGAGCTTTTACGTGAAAATCCTAAGATACAAGCACTTGACACGGGTTAGAATTGAATCTCACGTACGCTTTCGAGGTCTTCAGTGACGTTTCAGAATCCGAAACCAATGCTATTTTTCAAGTGTTTGAAACCGTCGGAATCGCCGCATTTCTGCAAGCCCATCCATTTCAACGCTTGAGCTTATGCCAAGACCTCACATTTCAAAAGCAAACAGTGCTTGGTTTGTATGGCTATCAAACAGGAGAAGCCGAAATTTCTGTCTCTCGAGTGGCAACCGAATACGGTGTGACATACCAACATCAGCGTTTTTGGAGCATCAGTTCACTGGCAAACACACCACTTCAAGCCGTACAAATCACCTGCCTTCACGAAACGGGACATCATATTCATGCGTACTTACGTGAAGTTGATCTTCAACAATTTGCTCAAACCATGCTTTTGCCCCGCAGCAACGCTTTAAGTCAGTACGGCATGAGTCGCAACCTCGAGTATTTTGCCGAATGCTTTGCTGCATTCGTGTTCAAACGAACCGAACTTTTTACGGACGATTCGCTCGGTTATGCTATGATTGAACGGGTATTAAAACGCCTGGGAATCGTTGTGCAGGAGGTGACTTAAGATGCTAATCCAAGAAAAATCAGTTGCTGAAATGTCCGACAATGAACTCGAGGTGCAACTTGTCATGCTTTGGGCAAACAAGCAATTAACGCAAACGCGTTACAACGAATTGATTTCTGAATTGCAACATCGAAAAATTCCAGCCGAATCAATGGCAACGCTGGTTGGTGTTGGTTTACCAGAGTGGCAAAAACCGTATCGGTCTTGAATTTGATCTCGAGACGCTGAACTGAAATAAGCCTCGAGTTCAAAAATGACCTTTAAGCTCATTCATCACATCTTTGATCGGAATGCCTTGGGTTTCGCCAGAGCGCAACCGTGCCGCACGAGTCAGAACAATTTCTGACTATTTTTCATCGAATGCAGCATCCACAGGACGATTGATTTCGTTGATGAACACACCCAAAGCGACTTGATCGGCTTTTGGCAGTTCGAGAACTTGTTTTTGATTTCGGTCAGGCTCATGGGATTATTTTGTACCTTTTGGGGAATTAGTCAAGTTTTGACAAGCATTTCTTGCGGAAAGCCCGAGATACACACGCTATCAACCTTCAAATTAAACGAGCGAGGGAGAAAACCAGCAACAACCGATGCTCGAGATTTACAAGAAAACTTCTTTAGATGTTTGAAAATACTTTGCTAAACTCGCCGCTAGTGCTTTGCTGATTTCTCGTTCGCCACGCAAAATTTTCGATAACGTTGATTGATTCACCAACTCGCTTAAATCTGTTTGTTTCAGGTTGTGTTGTTCCATCAAAAATTTAAGGGTTTGCTGCGGTGTCACTTCAGGCATTGGCATGTGTTGTTCTTCCCAAACAGCAATTCGTTCCATCAGTAAACGAAAAAAAGCACTGTAAATAGGGTCGTTCGGTGATGTCATACGATCACTGATCTCATCGAGAAGTGCCTCAGTCGCTTCAAATTCCGTTTCGTTCGAGATTGGATTTAAAAACCCCTGGGCAACGCTCGAGAATGCTTCCCAACGGTGAATTACTTGGTTTAGTTCAGGCATCATGTTGTTTTCCTTTCTTCGATTTGGCTTTCTCGAGTTTAATTTGCTGCTCGAGTTTGCGTTCATTTTGGGCATTCCAATGGTCGTATTCTTGATGGGTGAGAACGTGGCGTATTTTGGCAAATGAATATTCGTAATCCACAATGACAATGACCCGAAAGTTATTTCCGCTAATGTCAAAAATTGCGTACCCAGCAGCAAGGTCTACGCTTCCAAAAAGGGTTTTGAGTTGGGCGAAATTCTTGGGATTTGATTTTTGCAAAGTCCGATACCAAATGGCAAGAGGTTCAGTCGCTTCGGGATGTTTTAACCAAAAAGCAATTAATTTTTTGCGGCTGACAACATTCACCTCAAACAGAATAGGTCAAAATGACCTATTTGTCAATTTTGTGGTGTTCAAACATTAAAACCTCTCGAGCCAAACAAACAATCTAAAATTTAGCAGCGATGCGATCAAATCCTCGAGATTGAAATACTCGAGCGAGAAACCAGTAACAAACGACGCTCGAGATTTAAAACCGAGCCTGAAAAAGCCACCCAGTTTTTGGCTGAGTGACGCTCGAGAAAACTTGCCATTTCAAACGAAGACATCTATACTGTTGTCATGATACCACCATTCGCCACTACAGGCGAACTTCCACCAGGCATTCACTGGTCAGACTGGACAGAACTCGAACTTCGCTTTGGTTTCTCGAACCGTCGTCAAACCTTACTAACAGGACTCAAACAAGGATTAATTGCACTGAAAACCGCAGGCTGTGCCACCGCCTACATAGACGGAAGTTTTGTCAGCAGCAAACTCGAACCTGGCGATGCCGATGTCTGTTACGAAATCGCAGGAATGCGCGGCAAACTCCTTGACCCTGTAATGCTTGATTTTTCAAACGCTCGAGCCGCCCAAAAAGCCAAATATGGCAGCGAATTCTTCCCAGCCGAAGCCGCTGCTGCCCCCGATGCCCCCGATGGAACGCAGTTCTTGACCATAAAACGCACCTTCGGGCATGGTCGCTATCTCGAGTTTTTTCAACTCAGCAAGAACAGTAAAAACAAGAAAGGCATTGTCGCACTGGATTTGAAAGGATTACAACCATGATTACCAACCAATACCAATACCGCCAAAGCAAAACCCAACTCCGCAAATTTCAAGAAGCCATTGCCAACCTTCAAGAACGACCACTCGGTAAAACCGACACGATCATGCGCCAAGCCGAAATCAACGCCATGCAAAGCACCTGCGAAGATTTACAAACCGAAATCACAACATTTGAAAACCTCAAAAACAATGCCCAACTCGAGTTCAGCACCGACAACCTCGAGCAACTGCCGCTCGGTTTGGTGCAAGCCAGAATTGCCAGAGGATTAACCCAAGAACAACTGGCAAAACGACTGGGCGTACCAAAACAACAAGTCCAACGCGACGAAGAAACATTGTACACCAGTGCCAGTTTGCACCGACTGGCGAAAGTTGCCAATGTGCTTGGCGTGCGAATCGAAACGAAATTTGCGAATGCGTAATTGGGTAACTTTTAAACCAGCAACAATGATGCTCGAGATTTAAGAATTTGAGCATAACTGAGCATGAAAAAGTCACCCAGTTTTGGCTGGAGGACGCTCGAGTTCTAACCACAACACGAAAAAATCAAAATGCCCTATACTTTAATCATGACGCAAGTTCTGCCCAGAACACCAGAACCGTTCACACCGCACTTGTTCACCGTTGCAGAATTCGAGCGCATGTTCTTCGCGGGTGTTTTTGCAACCGACACTCGAGCAGAACTTCTCGAGGGAAAAGTGGTGATTCTTACGCCTCAAAACCCACCACACAAGTACGCCCTCGCCAATTACGTGGACATTCTGCCCGACGTTTACGGCAAACGGATTGAGCAAATTGTTGAAGATCAACTTCACGTAAGTACGCATGAATATGATGTCCCGTTTCGTG
>JANMUC010000643.1:0-1054 GCA_031391225.1 Deinococcales bacterium | reverse complement strand
CCACCGCAAACCAAAAATCCAACTCAAGCCAGAGCAGACTGCCCGTTGTTGCCCTTGACGCTCGAGATGTCGGCTCTAACGCTATTGCCTTACTCAGCATCAAACCAGGCTCGAGCTTGACGGCTGAAGCCGCCAGCGCGTTGTTGCGTGGCTTGGCAAACAATCTGGCGTTTGAGGCTGCGAATTAAACTCGGGCTTGGTATCTTAATCTTCGGTTTATTTTCGACAATTGTCATTTGATTCGAGTAGACTCCTAAGGCAGCAAAAAATTATCTGGAGGTACTTCTTATGTGGCCATTTGGAAAAAGCATCAAGCAACGCGTTGAAGAAGAAATGAAAAAATCCCCACTTCTGGCATCTCAGCCTGTCACCGTCGAAGAATCTCGCGGTGTGGTGAAGTTTCAAGGCATCGTTTCAAATGCTGCCATTGTCAGATTGCTCGAGGCCACCGCCACGGGTATCAACGGCGTGAAAAGTGTTGACACTGGTATGGTTGGCATCGAAGAAAACGAACCCGATACCGTGCCAGCCGTTGACGAAGCCGAAGTTCAAGCCGCCATCGACGCCAGCGCGATTGCCAAATCGGTCTATCACGACATCAGCAACAACGGCGAACTTTCCAACAACCCAATTGATGTGTTGCAATCCGGCACCGAAGTCGTGCTGCGCGGCGCAGTCGATAATGATCACGAATACCGTTTGGCAGTCCAAGTCGCCAGCGCCGTTGCTGGTGTGACCGGCGTCAATGCCAACGATTTGAAAGTTGTCGAAGGCGCAAAACAAAAGCACGAAGCCGCCGTTGCCGAAGAGGTCGCCAAAGTTGCAGCCCCAGGTTACGTCAACATTCCTGACGAATGGTACGTGGTGCGTCGCGGCGATACCTTGGGCGAAATTGCTTCAAGACTCTCGAGCAGCATTGATGACATTGCCAAAGCCAATGGCATTCACGATGTTGATTTGATCAAAATTGGTCAAAAGTTGCAAATTCCGCGTTAGGTTTTTTTGAAATCTCGAGTAGTGGGGGGGGAAAGGGCCCATTTTTTTTGTTTTTTTT
>JANMUC010000640.1:0-2053 GCA_031391225.1 Deinococcales bacterium | reverse complement strand
TCGGTGATGCTGGTTTTTTCGGCGTTGTAGCGCGGTGAGCGCCTGAAAAACTCGGGGTACCGCTCGGACGCCTCGCCCAACGCCACGACGTGATTGCCGTGCGCATCTCTGACCCCGCCGAAATTGAGCTGCCCAATGTTGGCGGGGTGCGATTCCGCGACCCCGAATCGGGCAGCGAGGTCTGGGTGGATACCAGCAACCCCAACGTCCGGCTCGCCCATGCCAAAATGGTTTTAAACCGCAATGAACGCGTGGCTCGAGCCTTTAGGGGCGCTCGAGTCGATGCCCTCGAGTTAAGTACCCACACCGAAGTGATCGCCCCGATCATGAAATTCACGCTCAAACGCCGAGGTCGCAGATGAAACCTGAAACCACAGTGAAAAGCGTCTCCAAAACCCCTCAACTCGAGGAGCCAGCATCATGACGTTTACTTGGCCATTGTTGTTACTCTTGATGCTGCTGGTACCACTGGCAATCTGGTTTGTGCGGCGCAGTGCTAAAGGTCGGATCAACACCGCCACCGCCTATGCAGACGCAAATTTGCTGCCCAATGTCTTGTCCAATACCAAGCAATCACACTCGAGATGGCCCCTAAATCTTCAACTGATTGCCCTGGCACTTTTGCTGTTTTCGGCGGCACGTCCGATTGGCTCACCACCCCTTCCCGTCAACAAAGCCGCCGTGATGATCGCGCTCGACACCAGCAAGAGCATGCAGGCAACCGATGTCAATCCCAGCAGGCTCGAGGTCGCCAAAGAAATCGTCAAAGAATTCATCAAACTCGCCCCTGGCAGCACCATGATTGGCTTGGCAACCTTTTCAGACAGCGCCGCGATTGTCGTGCCAGCCACCACCGACCGCACCACACTGCTCGAGAAACTGAAAAGCGTTAAAGTCGCCGCCAACACCAGTTTGGCTGATGCGGTGGTCGGCAGCGTCCGAAGTTTACCTGGGCGCAAAAATGTGGAGATTCCAAGTGAATTGTTGGGACTGCGATCCAACGCCAACCAAGCCAAACCTCAAGCGATAGACCCCAGCACCGGACAGCCAGTCAAACCCGTTGATCCTGCAACCCTACCACCTGGAGCGATTGTCTTGATTTCTGACGGTACCAGCAACGTCTCCGCCGATCCGCAACTTGCAGCCAAATTTGCCAAACAATACAAAGTCAAACTTTATACCATCGCCATCTGCAAAGAGGGCGGCGCGGTCATGCAAATTGATGGCAAACAATACTTTGTGCCGTGCACTCCCAAAACCCTTGAAAGCATGGCGCTCGAGACTGAAGGCAAATTTGTCTTCCCACCCGAAAAGGCGGCACTCGAGAAAATCTATAAAGAACTTGGCACGGTCACCGTTTGGGAAGCCACCAAACTCGAGCTTGGCGGAATTTTGTCGGGCTTGGCAGTGGTCTTGATGCTGACGGGCGCGGGACTCAGCCTTCATTGGCAACGCAGGATTCCTTAAAGGAGCACGTAATGAATTTTCTCTGGCCCTTTCAACTTGTGCTCTTGGTGATCGTGCCATTTTTAATGTGGTGGTATTGGCGCGATCAAAAACTGCCAGCCGAAAGCGTGGTCTTTCATCCCGACCTCGAGTTTTTAAAGTCGGTCAGCACCCCAACCTTCTCGAGAAACCGTGACATTCCCGCGATTTTGTACCTACTGGCAGTTGGTTTGGGCATTTTCGCTCTCGCCCGCCCAACCGCTGCTTTGCCAGTCCCAGACAATAAAACAACGATCATGCTGGCAATTGATGTCTCGCTATCGATGCGAGCCGACGACATCAAACCCTCGAGGTTTGAAGCCGCCCAAGATGCCGCCAGAATTTTTATCAAGCAGCTTCCCGCGGGCACCAAAATTGGGCTGGTCAGTTTTAGTGGTTATGCCGCCGTGAATGTCGAAGCGACTGCCGATCACAGTGCAGTTCTGGATGCGATCGACCAACTGTCGCTCGGACGCGGCACCGCCATTGGCGCGGGTTTACAAATTGCCACCCAAGCCCTGCCCGAACGCGCCGAAAATGCCAAAATCGTGCGCGGTCAACGCTTACC
>JANMUC010000632.1:0-3696 GCA_031391225.1 Deinococcales bacterium | reverse complement strand
GAAAATTTGATGGCGTTGTCGAGAATATTCTGAAACACACGTCGCAGGTCCAAGCTGTTGCCGAGCACAGTGACCGCGCTTAAATTCAGTTTGAAGGCAATTTCTTTGGCGTCGGCGATGGGTTTTAAACGCGAGATCATCTCCAAAAGTGTTTCTTGAAGGGCAATCGTCTCGGTTTGCGGATTGGATTCGCCGCTTTCAAAACGCGCGACCAGCAGCAGTGCGTCTGCCAGATTGAGCACGTCCTGATTGGCTGCCAAACCATTCTCGAGCGAATGCAGGTACGGTGCAGGCAATTCTCCGAATGCCCCCTCGAGCGCCAGTTTCATGTTCATGCCGTTAGCCATCAAGGGTGTGCGAAGGTCATGACTGAAGGCGTATACCAAATCTCGAATCACGGTATTTCGACTCTCGAGCAAGACGCGTTGTTTGGACAGATTCTCCAGCATCAAAACTCGCTCGAGTGCCCGTGTCAAAACGGGCAGCAAACGCTCTAAAGTGTCAATGGTGTTCTGGCTTGGCTCGAGAATCGCTATTAACAGCGAAGGTTGTTGCAGTTGAACCAATAACATATTTTGCTGGTTAACTTGTTTTGAAACAATGGTTTGCAACTCGAGGTTTTTTGGCACGGGCGTATTGATGGCTAGAATATTGGCTTCAATCTCATCGCTCATTCGTGGTGCGACCAAAATATTATCGTTGACGCCAACAAACAATACCCCTCGAGCTTGTACGCTGCGTTTCAGGACGGGTAAAACTTGTTCTATGGCATCCGTCAGGGTTTGTGAACCACTCACCGCCGCCGCAATCCGCTCGAGATCGCGTTCTTGACGTATTTTTGACTCTCGTTCTTGCAACTGACCAACCCGAGTGGCAAAGGTGCTTAAGCTGACGGTCATGAAGCCAACCATCACGGCTGTGCCCGCCAGTAACAAGCGGTTCAGGACGGCAATGCCGTCGAGTCCGCCTTGAGCGCCCGCATTTAACCAACTGACCAAAATGTTCAAAACGATTGCCGATGCCACCAGTGAAAACGTAAAATTTCTTGAGAATGCCAAACCGGAAAGAGCGATTGGAACGATCCAAACGATGGCGGCAATGAATTGTTGAGTCGTCAGAATATCAAGAATTAAACCGCCAAGCATTAAAGCTAAACAGGTTGGTACGATGGCAACTCGAGCAAGCACGTACAGGATATTAACGTGCCTTAAAGCCTAAGGCTAGGGTCGGTCAACTGACCGACCCTGGTAAACCAGTTGGCGGATAGACGATTTGATTCGTAGGAAGCACCATTAAGCGTTTATGTCTTTTAATCCAAACTTCAGTAACCAACGCATCAAAGACTGGCTTCTCGAGGGTCAACCTCAACCTAAGAATCAAGGTTCTTCTGGCAATGAACTCCATTACGAAACTACTGGACATCAATATTCGTGGTGGAAAGTGGTTTGTTTAACCGGTGTGGATTACTTTTCAACGCTCGGCTATCAACCAGGTATTGCTGCTTTGGCGGCGGGGGTGTTATCACCCATTGCCACACTAATTCTTGTTTTGGTGACTTTGTTTGCTGCATTGCCCGTCTATTTACGGGTGGCAACTGAAAGTCCTCATGGCAACGGTTCGATTTCGATGCTCGAGCGCCTGCTTGGATTTTGGGCTGGGAAGTTGTTTGTTCTGGCATTGCTTGGATTTGCAGCCACCGATTTCGTTATTACAATCACGTTATCTGCGGCTGATGCGGCAGCCCATGTGATCGAAAATCCTTTTTTTATTCAAGCTTTTCCCGCCCATGAATCGGTTTGGTTTCAAATAGGAATCACGATTCTGTTGATTTCGCTGCTTGGTGCAGTCTTCTTAAAAGGCTTTAAGGAAGCCATCGGAATAGCAGTTGTTTTGGTTGTAATTTACTTGGGATTAAACGCCATTGTGGTTATACGCGGCATTTTTGAGATTATTCAGCAACCGCTCGAGTTTCAGGCTTGGTTAACAGCCTTAAATACCAGAAGTAGCAATCCTTTGCTGATCGTAGGATTTGCCTTGTTGTTGTTTCCAAAACTGGCGCTCGGGCTTTCAGGATTTGAAACGGGTGTTGCGGTCATGCCCTTGATTAAAGGTCAGCCAAACGATGATCCACAAAATCCACTTGGACGCATTCGCAACGCCAAAAAATTACTCACCACAGCAGCGCTCATCATGAGCGTGTTCCTGATCGCCTCGAGTTTCGTGACCACCCTGCACATTCCTGCTGCCGAATTTCAAGAAGGTGGCAATGCAAACGGGCGGGCACTGGCTTTCCTTGCCCATCAGTTTTACGGTGATGTCTTCGGAACGGCTTACGATATCAGCACGGTACTGATCTTGTGGTTTGCAGGCGCAAGTGCCATGGCAGCGCTACTTAATCTTGTGCCTCGTTACTTACCGCGATACGGTATGGCTCCAGAATGGGCAAAAGCCAACCGTCCTCTGACCTTGTTATTCACCCTGATTGCCTTTTTGGTCACGTTTGTGTTTCAAGCCGATGTCAACGCTCAAGGTGGTGCCTACGCCACTGGGGTGCTGGTGTTGATGAGTTCGGCGGCAATTGCGGTATTCTTGTCGGCTCGAGCCAAACGGCAACGCGGTGCCATGTTCGGATTTGCCCTTATTACGCTGGTTTTTATGTACACCACAATTGTCAATGTAATTGAACGCCCTGATGGTTTAAAAATCGCCTTGTTTTTTATTGCCGCAATTGTTCTGGTTTCGATCCTCTCGAGGGTGAACCGTTCGACCGAGTTGCGCATCACCGAGATTCAATTTGACGACACCGCTGAACACTTTTTGCAAAATAGCATTCATCATTGCGGTGAATTGCATATCATCGCCAACAAACGACAGGCGGGCGATTGGGGCGAATATCAAGACAAGGAACTGTCTGAGCGTGAAGATCATCATATAGATGCACGCGAACCGGTGCTGTTTTTTGAAGTCAGCATTTCGGATGCCTCAGAGTTTATCGGAAAACTTCAGGTTGAAGGCGTCGAGATCAAGAGTCCAAACGGCTCGAGTTACCATGTTTTGCGTGCCACCGCACCTGCTGTTCCCAATGCCATCGCCGCATTTTTGTTGTACCTGCGTGACCGTAGCACCATGACTCCGCATTGCTACTTCACCTGGTCAGAAATCACGCCGCTCGCTAACGTCTCGAGGTTCTTGTTCTTTGGTGAAGGTGATACCGCCCCAATGACCCGTGAGATCATAAGGCAATCTGAACCCAAACCACGCCGTCGTCCTCGAATTCATGTGGGTTGAGGTTGTAAATCATTGTCGTTGAAACAAAACCCCTTGAGTTTTAAACAACACATCACAAACGTGTAAACCTCCAAGCTTTCAGAACGACTCTAAAGAAGAATTTCTCATGCTGGACACTCGAGGTGGATGGTAATTTAAATAATTAATCGATAGAGTCACTAAACTTTATATTCATAAAGTCATCTCTGTACGTTTGCCGTGTTTGAGAGTAATATCTTGCAGTTCATGGCTACCTCTCCTACTGGATTCCGCGAAAACCTTAAGCAGTGGCTGCTCGAGGGTGTTCAAAAAAATGAAGCCACTCATGAAGGCTTTTACGAAGAGGAAGAATCCGTAAAAGCGCATCATCATACCCATCCTTGGTGGAAGGTCATGTGCTTGACTGGCGTGGATTACTTCTCGTCACTG
>JANMUC010000606.1:0-2521 GCA_031391225.1 Deinococcales bacterium | reverse complement strand
CAGTGATTGACAGTGGTATTGATCTTCAACACCCAGCATTTCAAGGTGGCTTGGTTGCTGCTTCTGAAATGTGGGATTACGTTGGTAATGATGCTATGCCACAAGAAGAGGGTGTAATTGGCACAGATGCAGCCTTCGGTCATGGAACAAGCGTGGCAGGCATTATTTTGCAAATAGCACCAAAAGCAAAAATTTTGCCCTTAAGGGTTTTAGGTTCTGATGGCAGTGGTGATGTACTCAATGTCGCGGCGGCAATCAACCGTGCAATGCAAGCAGGAGCAAATATCATTAACCTCAGCCTTGGTAGTGACACCAATTCCCAGGCGGTGAACGATGCCATCAATGCGGCAACTTTACGTGGTATTTTTGTGATCTCCTCGAGTGGCAATACAAACAACCAGAGCGTCACTTTTCCTGCCAATCAAGCCAATGTTGATACCAGCACTCCTGGTCAGTACAGTTTGAGCGTGAGCAGTGTAGATGCAAATGATGACAAATCATCATTTTCGACTTGGGGCACTTCACTCGAGATGTCAGCCCCAGGTGAACAGGTATTTGGTCCAGTTCCTGGAAACAGAATAGGCGCATGGTCTGGCACTTCCATGTCAGCACCAATGGTATCAGCAACACTGGCTTTGGCTTTAAGCCAAAGCCTGAACGCAACTGTAGGTAAAGCTGATCTAACCACAAAACTGAAAAATACTGCCTATAACATTTATAAATCAGGTCAAAATTCTGCTTATAAGATCGATTCCTCAGATACTGGTCTAAGTTCTCAGCGTTTATTGGGCGAAGGTAGACTTGATATCAACAATTTTCTAAGCTCAGTGATGCCTTAAAGCCTCACCCAAATCCAAATTCAATCGGCTAAGGTGGTCGTTACGAAATGCAATCTGCTTCGGACGCGACCATGCCAATAGAAACAATCCCCAGCAAAAAATCTATCCTCGAGACTTCAGCCACCCAACTGTTGGCGGCTGGACTCGAGGCATATGGGCATTCGGCGTTTGAAAATGCTCTTGACATACTGATCAAGACTGCCAATCAAGCCAAAACTGAAAATTCTTGGACTGTGCAAGCCCAAGCTTTGATTGCTCAAAGCAAAGTTCACCGAGAACTGGGCAAATCTGAAACTGCTCTCGAGTGTCTTGACCAAGCACTTGAATTGGCTCGAGTGAACAACGATGCACTGATTGAAGCAGATGCGCTGAATCAACGGGCTGGCATAAACCATTTGAGTGGCGAATATGCTCGAGCACTGAAAGATTTAACCCAAGTTCTTCAGGTTTCTTTTCGTTTTGACGATGACAAACGGGCAGCAAATTGTTTGATCAACATGGGAATCATTCGCACCAAACTTGGTGATTATCCCCGTGCACTAAAGGCTTTAAGTGATGCCCATAGTTTGATCCGCGAACGTCTTCACGATCCTGGAATTGAAAGTCAATGTCTTATTAATCTCGGTGTTTTGTATGAAAACATGACTGAAGACACCAAAGCCCTGGAAACCTATCAACTGGCTTTAGCCACACTTCAACATCTTGGAAACTCCGTTCTTGAGGCAATCACCACCAATAATCTTGGGTATGTTTACAAACGTCTTGAAGAGCTTGAGAATGCGTCTCAAAGTTTTAAAACCACACTTTTAATTGCAGAAGAAATCAAATTTCCAAAAGCCGAAATTGCTGCACTCGACGGACTTGGGCAAGTTCAGACCAGTCTGGGAAACTTCACAACCGCACTCGAGTTTCATCAAAAAGCTTTTGCTCTTGCACTCGAGATTAGCGACGTTGAAAGTGAAATTGATGCGCTTTTAAACATTGGTCGGGTTCATTTGAAAACTGCTCAGGCGAACAAAGCAATTGAATCTTTAAACAAAGCGCTCAAGCGAGCTGAACAAACGGAACGCAAAAAAGCAATTTTTGAAGCCCACGAATTACTCTCAGATGCGTATCAGCAACTTGGCGATGCTGTACGGGCGCTCGGGCATTTTCGTGAATTTCACCGAATCGAAAAAATATTGTTCAACCAGGAAAGCCAAGAAAAAACCCGTCAGTTAAGCATTCAATTTGACCTCGAACGAGCACACCACGAAACCGAAGTCTACAAGTTACGCACCGAAATGATGAGCGAAGCCAAAGAACAAGCCGAACAAACCGTCAAAGAACGCACCTTGGAACTCGAGCTTGGCAATCAAACGATTGAACGCCAACGCCAAGAATTGCAAGAAAAAGTCGTCACCTTAGGCAAACTGCTCGAGCAAAACGAGGGTTTGCGCTCTCGTTTAGTGCTGGCGGCAACCCGCAGCACAACTTTAAACGAAAAGTTTTTACGGCGTTTGAGTGCGGAACTCCACGATGGTCCAGCCCAAGATTTGGGTTTTGCGCTTTTAAAACTTGACAGCGATCAACTTCAAGCGGCGGCTCAACACAAAGAACTCGAGATGATCCAATCCTCCATCGCTCGAGCCTTGGCTGAAATGCGAGCCATCGCCAGTGGCATGTGCCTGCCAGAACTCGAG
>JANMUC010000666.1:0-5178 GCA_031391225.1 Deinococcales bacterium | reverse complement strand
CCGACGCCCTCTTCGACGCGGACTTCCATGACCAGCTTGCCACCTTTGCCAATCGTGCAGATTGGTTGATCCAGATTCACCACTTCAGCATCAGATGGACACTCGAGGTCGGCGGCGGTCACGACTTTAGGACCTTCGACGCGAATCGAGAGGGTCTTTGGTCCGCTGCCGTGGAATTTCACCACGAGTTCTTTGAGGTTGAGGATGATGTGAATCACGTCTTCGGTCACACCAGGGATGGTGGAGAACTCGTGCAGTACGTCTTCGATGTACACGCTTGTGACAGCCGTGCCAGGGATGCTCGAGAGTAAAATGCGACGAAGCGGGTTTCCGATTGTCACACCAAAGCCTCGTGCCAATGGCTCGAGAACGAACTCGCCGTAGTGTCCTTCAGTGCGTGCGACCAGGCGGGGTTTCAAATCCACAGGTGCCTCCAATTGCGAATGGCTTTGCTCGATGGGGTTTTTAGGCGCTCGAGGTTAGCGGGTGTGATGTTGTGCTTCAACAATGATCTCGAATCTGTAAATATCTCGAGCAATTTATCGTGAGTAATACTCGACGACGAATTGTTCGTTGACTGGGATTGCCAAATCTTCGCGGGCTGGCAGGCGGGTGTACGTGCCCTCGCCTTTTTCTGGGTCAAAACCAATCCAAGGCACGGTGCGACGACGCTTTTGTCCCTCGAGATTTTCTTTAATCAGCACCAAGCCTTTGGCTTTTTCGCTCAAGCCAACAACATCGCCTGGTTTCAGGTGATAGCTGGCAACGTCCACTTTCTTGCCGTTGACGCGAACGTGATCGTGATACACGAATTGACGCGCTTGACGGCGGGTGGTGGCAATGCCCATGCGGTACACGACGTTATCCAGACGTGACTCGAGCAATTGCAAGAAGACCGTACCGGTCACTCCGTCGCGGCGGGCTGCCTCGGCGAAGAGGTTACGGAATGGCTTTTCAGTCATGCCGTAAATACGGATCAATTTTTGCTTTTCGCGCAGACGCACGCCGTAATCGCTGGTGCGACCTTTGCGGCGTTGACCGTGTTGACCTGGCGCGTAAGGGCGCTTGGTGAGGTATTTGTTGACTTTCTCCGAGTCAAAAAGGTTTACGCCTTCACGACGGCAGAGTTTAACCATTGGACCTGTGTATCTAGCCATTAGAGCCTCAACTTCTTCCGCGCACGGCAACCATTGTGTGGAACTGGGGTGTCATCCATGATCGAACGCACATCCAAGCCAGAAGCTTGAATGGCACGAATTGCTTGTTCGCGCCCACTGCCTGTACCGCGCACGACCACATCAACAATGGTCATGCCCATGCCTTGGGCTTTTTTGGCAGCGTCGGCGGCTGCAAGTTGTGCAGCGTATGGCGTGCCTTTTTTACTGCCTTTGTAACCAATCGTGCCACCGCTTGACCATGCGACAGGGTTGCCGTCAGGGTCAGCAATCGTGACAATCGTGTTGTTGTAACTGGCGCTAATGTACGCCTTACCAGAACCAATATTGCGACGCTTGGGCTTGGTCGCTTTGCCTTTGACTGGTTTCGCCATTACTTCCTCGCCGCCTTCTTCTTACCAGCCACTGTCTTCTTCGGACCTTTTCGGGTACGAGAATTGGTGCGGGTACGTTGACCACGGGTCGGCAATGATTTACGGTGACGCAAACCACGGTACGAACCAATGTCCATCAAGCGCTTGATGTTCTGACCAATTTCCGAACGCAAATCGCCTTCGACCTTATAGGTCTTTTCGACGGCATCACGGAGTTTGGTTTGTTCGGATTCGGTCAAATTCTTGACTCGAGTATCAGGGTTGATGCCCGTCGCTGCCAAAATTTCTTTGGAACGGGTTGGACCAACACCGAAAATGTAATTAAGCGCAATTTCAACGCGCTTCTCGCGGGGCAAATCAACACCGGCAATACGCGCCATGTTCAGCCCTGCCTTTGCTTATGGTTGGGGTCTTTGCAAATCACAAAAACCTTGCCGTGGCGACGAACTACCTTGCAGTTGTCGCAAATCTTCTTGACGCTGGACCTAACTTTCACTTGTTCCTCCTTCGCGCCGCAGGGAGTGTTCTCGAGTTTCTCGAGCTTTTGTCTCGTAGCAGCGCTCGACAGTTCGGTATAGCTTTATTGAACTGTCTTTGTGGATAAATTTGGGGTATTACAGGTGGCTCGAGGCTTACTTGCGGTAAACGATTCGGGCGCGGGTCGTGTCGTAAGGTGTGATCTCGAGCACAACACGGTCGCCTGGCAGAATGCGGATGTAGTTCATTCGCATCTTTCCAGAAACGTATGCCAGTAATTCGTGACCCGAGTCGAGTTTTACGGTGAACGTGGTGTTGGGAAGCGCCTCGAGGATGACTCCTTCAGTGCGGACTGCATCAACTTTCTTCTCTTTTTTCGCCATTAACCCTCCGTGTCGCCCACGCCTGTTGGGGTCTGTTGCCCCGTCTGGCGGGGTTCAACGTGGGATACTTTTTGCGCGTCCTGCCGAGAATTCTAAAAAATACCGAATGAAAAGTGATTTCTGAATTTGGGGGCTAGTGCTTTAAACTGCGACCAACTCTCGAGGCTTGTAGACAGGACCGTAAGGCATTCCTTTGGGGAGTGTTAAAACTCGAGGTCCATCTGAGGTAATCGCTACAGTGTGCTCTATCTGGGCACTCAGGCTGCGATCATCGGTGATCGCCGTCCATCCATCGTCAAGCACGGTCACTTTGGTTTTCCCTATTGTGACCATCGGTTCGATGGCGATGGTCAAACCTGGTTTTAAAACTGCGCCTTTTCCTGCATTTCCCCAATTTGGCACTTGGGGTTCTTCGTGCATCTTGCGTCCAACACCGTGTCCAACAAATTCACGCACCACACTAAAACCTGCTTTTTCGACGGTACGCTGTATCGCATTGCTGACATCGCCAAGTCTGCCGTAAGCCTTGCACGCACGAATACCCGCCCAAAGGGCGGCATCTGTAACCTCGAGCAATTTTCTGGCTTTGGTGCTGATCTCCCCCACTGGGTAGGTTCGGGCAGAATCTGCCACAAACCCTTTGAAAATTAAACCAATATCGATTGAGATGATGTCGCCGGCGACGAGTTTTCTCGCGCCGGGAATGCCGTGAACGATTACTTCATTGATTGATGCGTTGATGGTCGCTGGAAATCCGTGGTATCCCAAGAATGCTGGACGAGCACCAAATTTAAGTATAGCATCTTGGGCAATCTCATTCAAGTGCTTGGTCGTAACCCCAGGCGACACTTCCCTACCCACCAAGTCATGAACCTGGTACAGCAAGTTCCCAGCTTCGTGCATGATCTCGAGTTCATTGGGGCGTTTCAGAATCAAGTCAGATCACGGCTTTCAAACGGGCATAGACTTCTTCGGGTGCGCCAAGACCGTCAATGCGGTACAGATGACCCCGCGGTTCGTAGTACGGAATCAATGCCGAAGTTTCCTTGCGGTACAACTCGAGGCGCTTTTCAATACCTTCAGGCGTGTCATCGGCACGTTTTTCAATTTCAGCTCGTTTTGTTAAACGCGTCCTCAAAACATCTTCGGGCACATCCAAGACTGGAACGCTCGAGATCGGCGCACTCAGTTCCTCGAGCAGCATGTCTAACGCTTGGGCTTGGGCAATCGTTCTTGGGAAACCATCAAAAATCACGCGCACATCGTCCATGATCGAGAGTTTGTCACGGATTAAAGCCACCACAATGTCATCAGAAACCAGTTGCCCAGAGTTCTGAATGGCTTTGATTTGCTCACCCAGTTCAGTTCCCCTTGCCATGTGGTCACGCAACATGTCACCCGTCGAAAGTTGAACCATGTTCAGTTCTTTGGCGAGCCGTTTGGCTTGAGTGCCTTTGCCAGCCCCAGCAGGACCTAAAAAAATCACAACTTTGCTCATGCCACACTCCAAGAAATTGTTGAAAGCAACTCAGGCAAATACGCTGCTCGAGCAAAAACCTCGAGCAGCATGTTTAAAGCATTTGGACTCTCGAGCTTCACGAAACAGGACCATCCACTGGGGTACGTCCACGAATTCGACCTTTTTTGATAAAACCGTCGTAATTGCGTAACGACAGTTGCGATTCGATTTGACGTAAAGTATCGAGTGCCACGCCGACCACGATCAGCAGGGTTGTGCCTGCGAGCGGGAAGGTGGTGACGCCAGTGAAGTTTTGAACTATGGTTGGAATGATTGCCAGCGCCCCAAGGAACATAGCGCCCCAAAAGGTGATGCGGGTGCTGATGCGATCCAAGTGGTCTTGGGTGGCTTGACCTGGGCGCACACCTGGAATAAATCCGCCGTATTCACGGAGGTTTTCGGCAATGCGTTTAGGGTCAAAGTTGATGATGGTGTAAAAGTAAGTGAACCCGATAATAAACAGCACTTCAACCAACAATCCCGACCAAGTGCGTGTGCTCAGGATGTTCGAGATTTGCTGAACCAAGGTCGAAGTTGGAAAAGCTTGAGGCAACAATTGCAGGAGTTGCAAAATTGCACCCGAGAAGATAATTGGAATCACGCCTGCGGTATTGATCTTCATGGGAATGTAACTGGCTTGACCACCCGAAACATTTTTACCCACGACTTTACGGGCGTATTGCACAGGAATTCGGCGTTCGCCTTGTTGAATCAAAACGATGCCAGCAATGACGGCAATCACCATCAAAAAGAACCCTAGCACTTGAAGCAATTGCACTTGACCGGTGTTCATCAGGCTCAAGGTTTGAGCAATTTCTTTTGGAAAATTGGTCACAATACCAGCAAAAATAATCAAACTGGCACCATTGCCAATACCATATTCGGTGATACGTTCGCCCAGCCACATGGTAAATGCAACACCAGCGACTTGGGTGACAACAACAACCAAATAAAACAAAGGCAAGTTGCTGCCCCAACCTGGACGCAAAACACCTTGGTTAAGAATCAGGGTCGCAAAAAACAATGCCTGAACAGCGCCCAGACCAATTGCCGCATAACGCGTGTATTGGTTGATTCTGCGGCTGCCCTCTTGACCCTCTTTTTGAAGTTTCTCGAGTGCAGGAACGGCGGTGGTCAGAATCTGCATGACAATGCTGGCAGTGATGTACGGCAACACGCCCAAGGCGAAGATGCTGAAGGTAGAAAGGCTTCCACCAGAGATCAAACCGAGGGTATTGAGCACGCCACCA
>JANMUC010000575.1:0-2601 GCA_031391225.1 Deinococcales bacterium | reverse complement strand
AAATCGAATTAACGTTTGAACGGATTCCAACCTTTTTTCTTTTGGCTCATCAGCGGTTTTTCTTCTCTGTAGGTTTCTTGTTCTTGTTCCAAACCGCGTTGCAAAAACCTGGCAAAGTCTTTGCGTTCGGCTGGGATTTCGCTGGCAACTGGAAGATTAGAGGTCAAAGGTGGTTCGACAATGTCAATCTCGAGTTGTTCAAGTCCCGGAGAGGCGATGATGGTGCCGCCTTCGATCTTGTGTCGGTCATCAAAGACCCGAACGCCGGTGTGTTTCATGGTTTCAAGTTCAGTGCGCAAGGTTTTGATTTCAGTCTCGAGCGGTAAAATCGCGCGTTTAACGATTTCTTCGATTAAGGCTTTCAGGGCGGTGCTGTCATCCATGAACATATTCTAGTTTATTTTTTGGGTCACAAAGGTAAGTCTATCGTTTTGCGTTCACCAGCACGCAATATCTCGAGTTTGAGGCTGGTGTTGGTCGCGGCGTGGGCGATCATGGCGGCAAGTTCGGCAAAATTCTCGAGCGGCACACCGTCAACACTCATGATCAGGTCGCCTGTTTTAATGCCTGCGCGTTCGGCGCTTGAGCCTGGCAGCACGGTTTCAATCTTGGCTGGCAGATCATTTTTGCCTGTGACACCGAGCGTAGCGTGTTTGACTTTGCCATTTTTAATCAGTTCCTGAGCAATGAATTCTGCCACCGTAAAGGGCACGACGAAGCCCACCCCCGCGCTCGAGCCTGCCCCGCCGATGATGGCGGCATTGATGCCCACAACTTGACCTTGGGCGTTCAGCAGTGGTCCACCGGAGTTTCCTGGGTTAATGGCGGTATCGGTTTGCAACAAATGCACCAAGGTCAATCCTTCGGCGCTAAAAACCCGTTCTTGCCCTGAAATAATCCCGCTCGAGAATGATCCTGGAGCGCGTCCAAAAGGGTTGCCAATGGCATAGACGCTCGTGCCGATAGACGGGAGTTCTGACGCCCAGTCGAGGGTACTTGTCGGGGCATCTGTTTTGAGTACAGCGATGTCGGTGAGGGTATCACTGCCAACCACTTGGACAACTTTGGCTTTTTGGTCTGGTTTCTCGAGGGTGCGGTTTGAATCCTCGAGCATGACATCCCGAGCGCCGGCAATCACGTGGGCGCTGGTCACAAAATAACCGTTTCCAATGTGAAACGCCGTGCCGACCCCTCGAGCTTCCAGGTCGTCGAGGCGTGCCAGATCGGTTCTGACGGTCATGACGGCGGGTTTAGCAAGTTTGTAGATTTCAGGGGCGGTCAGTGCACTTGAGGTTGTACTCTGGGCGTTTGATGCCGTTCTCGAGGTTGAGTTAAAACTCAGGAAAATTGCTGTTAAACCAAACAAAACACCCAGAATTGCCGTTGTCCAAAGTGGTTTCATTGGTTGTTCCGCAATTCGCTTAAGGCGGCAGAATCTTTGGGGTCTATGCCGTACAGCAATGCCAGATAATAACTGACCCACGCCCCGAAGTACCATAAACCCAATTGTTGAGCGTACAATTCGGTGCTTGGGGCTGTAACTTGAATCACCTCGCCCACTCGAGATTCCAGGACTTCTTGCATAAATTCTAGGGCTTCGTCGCTGCCACCCAGCAACAGTGCCACCAGCGAATCGCCGGTTTCGTGTCGGGCTTCAAAGCCACTGGCAATCACGGTCAGCGGATTGCGTTCAATCGGAATGCTCATGGATTTTCCAAGGCGCGAGAGCAGGACTTGCCACGCCCAAATCTGGCTTTGGAATTGCGTTCCAGCCAGCAAAATGGGTGTACGCATCCAAAGTTTCCAAGCCAGTTGCTTGGCGGGATTGGTGTCACTATGAACATCGGTTTTGCAGGTTTCGCGCAAATCCGCCAAGACACGTTCAGCGGCTTCGGCGCTGTTGGCACGACCACAGGCATAACCGAGCGCCTGCAAATACGTGTAACTCGAGAATGGCGAAATTGGAATCAAATGCTCGAGGTGCTCGAGTTGATCGGTGAATTTCAGGGTCAAGCCCTTTTCGTCTCGGGTGGCTCGAGCCTCTTTGGTGCCAATGCCCATGCGATACAGGTTCGCGCCCGTGGCTTCGGCTAAAATCATGCCGGCATCGGCTTCGCCGAAGTCCAATCCGCCCAGCAGCACAAATTGCGTTCCTCCAGCCACAATCGAGGCGTCAATCCAGTCTCGAGCGACTTCGGCAGCCCAGGCGCCCTCGCCGAAACCAATCACGCCGTAGGGTGGGGGCAGAACCTCAATGGGTCCAGCATAAGACCGTGGCAAAGCCTCGAGCATTTGGGCGAGATGACTGGTGTCGAGACCATAGCGTTCAGAAGAATCAAGCACGCCCTAGTTTATACAATTTGCGGGTGACAATAAAAAATCACGGCTCGAGTCGCGCCGTGACTCAGAATTTGAATTTTGGACTACGCAGCGCTTTCTATCGTAGGATTCTTAAAATTCTCGAGCAAACCAAGCAATTGCGACGGGCGAAACGGCTTGGTAATAAAGTTCATGTTGTTTCGTGCCCCTTTGCGACGGTCTTTTAAACCGCTTGGCGTGGTCAGCAAAATCAGCGGCACGCCTTTGGTCTTTTCGGCATGG
>JANMUC010000553.1:0-2473 GCA_031391225.1 Deinococcales bacterium | reverse complement strand
ATCGAGACTGAATCTTGCCGTGGCTAATCATACAATTCGATATGCAAGACCCGAAGACCCCCAAATTTTATCAGGTGCTAATTTCGTAATTGAATTCAAAGGACTTACATATGCTTGAACTGGCTTCATATGATGATGCAATTGTTTATACATTTCGTAAACGTGCTGTTAGATCAGCAATTTTAATTGATGATAATTTTCCAACTTTTCAAGACTTATTAAACCCAGAAATAGACGTACAGTTGTTATATAAGGAATCTTCAGAGGCACTTAACCTTTATAGCTCATTTCATAAAGACAAAATATTATGCGACATTGAAAATAATTTAGATAATACGGATTTGAATTTTATTGATAAAGTTAGAAAAAGCGACCTGATAATTCTTGATTGGAATTTTAAAGGTGATGATGGTGGAAATGCCATTCGTATACTAGATGGGCTTTCAAGTAGTCCGCATTTTAATTTAGTAGTCATCTACACTAGTGAAACTGATCTCAATAAAATTTGGACTCAAACGGCTGTTCAACTTAGAGGGGGTTGGAAAAGTAAAGATGAACTTGCTGAAAAACATTCTTTGGGAACTGATTTTGAAGACATTCTAGATTCACTTAAAACGCACAGAACTCAGGAATTTTTTGGGTACGAAATCCTTAACTGCTATATTTTGGAAGGATTGCGAGCCACATTAGAAAAACTCGATGAAAATTTTAAAAATATTTTTATTACACTAAATATTCAATTAGACCAAGTTAAAGGTTATACTGAGATACTAATTCATGATTTTGTAAAAAATGAATATATTCCAATAGACAAAACCATTTCGATGATTCAGGGTAATTCAAGCAGTGAATCTCGATATTTATTGTGTGGAGGTGTTTTTGTTGCTTTTAAGGTTAAAAATACGGAAGCAAACGAAGATACTGAAAATATTTTCACATGCTTGGATGCGGCTTTGAAAAGCTGGCAACCTAATTTGCTACAACTTCTAATTTCGGAAATCCAAAATATCTTAGAACAAGAGTCGTATGCTTCCGTTCAGGATTTCATGCCTAGTGATGCCCTCAAGATCGGATGGCTTTATCATACTCAAAATACTGACAATATTTCTCTGACATTAACGCATCGTTTAATTGATAGGATTAAAGATTCTTTCTCTAGTGAAATTTTTAATATGAAATCAGACTTTCAATCTTTTAGCTACCAAGCAGAAAGACTTATATTCGCTGTTCCTTCGGTGAATCAGATAGAAAAACTTGCTAAAGCAAAAGATACCTCAAGAGTATCAAAAATTCCTCAAAATGAAATAATATTTCACGCGCTTAATGAATATCTTTCCAGCTATGATTTTTTTGGTAATTATCCGACAACAGGCACTATTTTCTATATGAATAACGCTCAAGGTAATAAAACATGGTATGTATGTGTGAGTCCTTCATGTGATATGGAACTACATATTAATGAGGATCAATTAAGTTGGCATAAGCATTTATACCCTTTTAAACCTATGAACCTTTTGCTTCTTGAGGAAATAAACAACATGAAACCTTTGAAAATCGCGGAACAAGGCAGGCATGTATTTATTACCTTAGAGAATAAAGAGTATTATTTGAGTGCTATAGATGCAACTACAAACCAACCTAGACCACTAACTGTTTTCTTAGATGATGTTAAAGAAAAAAATGGATTAGAGCCTAATCAATTCAAGATATATCTAGCTCAGAAAGTTGGCGACGAGTTTTCTTTTTCTGAGTCGATTCTTCATGCTTGTAAACAGTTGCGACCTGAATATGCAGATCGTTTTTTAAACTTTGCGGGAAATCATCAATCCCGAGTAGGAGTTGACTTTGTAAATCTCCCAAAAGAATGATGCTAAATTTACCTGAGCTTTTTAAGGCTTGCAAGGAATCAGCCATTTGACAGATGCCCAAATCCTCGAGTCTCGAGTGCCCTAAAACCATGCTTTCAAAACAATCCCTCGCACAACAAGCGACCCTGTTCACGGCAAGATTAAAACTCGAGCAGTTGAGCGAAAAGCATTTTGCGGGCACGATGCAATCCGTCAACAATTCAGAATTCTCGAGGTTGACGGGAACGTTGGAAGTCTTCACGGTTGAGCGGATTCAAACTTGGTTGACTGGTCTTCCTGGGCGCGACGACCGTGCAGATTGGGCAATCACTCGCCAGTCTGACAATGCTTTTCTGGGTGAAGTGGTGTTGAACGATCTTGACGAGCACAACCAATCCATGAACTTCAGAATTGCCCTCTGGAGTCCTGAAGTGCTCAATCAAGGTTACGGAACAGAAGTGACTCGAGCCGTGATTGATTACGGCTTGGACGTGGTTGGGTTGCACCGGATTAGCCTGAGCGTGTTTGCCTTTAACCCTCGAGCAAAACGGGTCTACGAAAAATGCGGCTTTGTCCAAGAAGGCGTGTCTCGAGATGCGCTTTTTTGGGATGGTGAATGGGTTGAC
>JANMUC010000535.1:0-1956 GCA_031391225.1 Deinococcales bacterium | reverse complement strand
TCGGTGGCGTAGACGGCATAGGCGTGAGCGTTCCTGGACCAATTGACTTCAAAAAAGGCGAAGTGATTTTCGCGCCAAACATTCCAGGTTTTAACAATGCGCCCGTCATCGCCTCGCTGTCGGCAGGTTTTGGACGCCATGTCGAACTCGAGAACGATGCCAACGCCGCAGGACTTGCCGAACACGTGCTGGGAGCGGCTCGAGGGAGTCACTCGAGTATTTTCTTGACCATTTCCACAGGTATTGGCGGCGGCATTGTGATTCATGACCGCGTTTGGCGCGGTGCGAACGGTGTGGCTGGCGAGGTCGGACATATTGTCGCCCTGCCTGGTGGTGTGGTGGCTGGCAGTGGTGTGGCTGGGGCGCTCGAAGCTGTCGCAAGCGGTACGGCAATGGCTCGAGATGCCACGTATGCTTTTGCCCGCCCGATGGACACTCGAGAATTGTTCGCCCTCGCCCAAAGCGGCGATTGGAAAGCCTTAAAAATCGTCGATCAAGCCGCGTTTTACTTGGGTGTTGCCATTGCCGATATGCAAAAAATCATTGACCCAGAGTTATTTGTGCTGGGTGGCGGAGTAAGTGAAGTTGGCGCGTTTTACTTGGATAAAGTCCAAGCCGCCGCCAATGAATCTACCAAAGGTTTTGGCAAAGTCATCATTAAAAAAGCTGTTTTGGGTTCGGACGCTGGCGTGATCGGTGCAGCACTTGCCGCTCGAGCCTAAATGAAACGCAAAGTCGCCAGCCATGATGGCTGGAAGCGGATTCTCGGGTCAAAGTTTCAAATGACTCATCTCGAGATTCCCGCTTTTTCGGGCATTGTCACGCGCTTTGACATGCTTAAAGTGCGTGAGCCGTTGTTCGTGAATTACGACACGGAGCGCCTGTGCATTGCTGACGCTGGTTTCACTTGGTTACAGCAGTTTCCCGCAAAAGCCAATTGCGTTCTCTCGAGCATCTCTGACGCAGACGGGAATCTTGTACAGCATTACCTTGACGTCATCCTCGAGCAAGGTTTGGATGAACGCGGTATTCCCTGGTTTTTAGATTTATACCTTGATGTGATCGTGACCCGTTCAGGGCAGGTCATTCTGAAAGACGTTCTCGAACTCGAGGTTGCACTTGAAACTCGAGCAATCACCAAAGCCCAATTTGATTTCGCGCACATCACAGCCTCGAACCTCATCAACCAAATTTCGTTTGGAAGTTTTGGTTTGCTCAGTCTTGCCATCCAACACCAACAGAATTTCGAGTTTTGAAAATCCCTCTCATCCCAAGTCGTATACTGGTGCTCATGCAGTTTATTCCTTTTTTAATTGTGGCGGTCTGGGTGGCGCTCGATCAATGGCTTAAAGCTTGGGTTGTGGTGAACATCCCAAAGATCAATGATTTTTTGGGTGCGATTCACACCATCCCAGGGTTTTTGTCGTTGCTGCACACCACCAACAAGGGCGCGGCTTGGAGTTTGTTCTCGGGCGCGACACCAGTGTTGGTGGTGGTGCGTTTTGTGGTCGGTGCGGGCATTTTGTACTGGGTGGTTCGTCAACCCAAACTTCCCAAAATTCAGATGGTCGCGTACAGTTTAATTGTCGGTGGTGCGTTCGGGAATGCCATTGACGGCGTGTTGCGCGGTGAAGTGGTGGACATGTTTTGGAGTCATTGGCTCAGTGCGGTTTACGGTTTGATACGGCGCGGTGAACAATTCCCAATTTTTAACATTGCCGATACTGGTGTGGTCTGCGGTGTGATTCTGCTTTTAATCTCGAGTTTTTTAATTCCAGAAAAGCCCAAAACCCCTGCCAAACTCGAGGGTTGAATTGAGTCTCGAGCTTGCGACAGAACGCCTTCATGCCGCATCTCGAGTCGCGGTGTTGACGGGTGCGGGCATCAGTGCCGAATCTGGCATTCCGACCTTCAGGGACGCGCAAACGGGTTTGTGGGCGCAGTACAATCCCGAAG
>JANMUC010000657.1:0-10243 GCA_031391225.1 Deinococcales bacterium | reverse complement strand
TTTTTGGTTTGCGGTGGCTTCCAGGCTAAAGTTGATTTCGTAACCTTTGCGCTCGAGCGGGTTGGTCAAACCTGAAATGCTGATTGGGTCGGTGCAACTGGCAAATTTCACCTCAAGGCTGCATTCTTCACGCGCCACCTCTAGCGCCATCTCGAGCACGCTGGCAGGATTTTTGGCGGTCTTGAGTTGCACCAAGATACTGGCGTTCGGCTCATTAAAGCTGGAAATCTCGATGGTTTCGCCAACTGTAGCAACGACACGGTAGCCGCTCGAGAATCGGATTTTAAGCGTTTTGTTGAAATTGGCACTCGTCCAATCGGTTGGGATAGGCTTGGCAGGTTTTACCGCCACCATTTCGGGTCGAGTTCCAAAGGCGCTGCTGTTGTCATTTAAACCGTACAAGCTAAACGTGCCGCCAGCCCCCAACGTTCCAGCCCCAACCAGCAGGCGCGTGCCATCTGGACTGAATGCCAAGGCGGAAGTCGAGTCGGTGTGGTTGGTCAGGCTGTAAAGGATTTTTCCGCTGCTCGAGTCGAGCAGGCGCAGTGTGCCGTCCGTGGCAGACACCGCGATGCTCTTTGCGTCTGGCGAATAGCGCAGTGAGAGCGGCGAGGCGCTGGCGAGTCGGGTTTTCCAGAGGGGTTTGCCGGTGATTTGCATGGCTTGAATCGAGCCGTCGTTTGAACCGACTATCAGGGTTTGACCGTCAAACCCAAGCTCTAAGGCGCGAATGCCAGCCTCGAGAGGCTCGAGATTGGTTTTGACTTGCCCAGAGATTGCATTGAAGGTTTTGATCGAACCGTCACTACCGTAAACCAGCACGTTGTTACCATCGGGCGTCCAGGTCAGACCCGCCAGGTTCTCGTCTTGCAAACTTTCAAATGAAGTCATGCCTTTAAAGGTGAAGGCATCAAAGACATTGATTTTGCCGCTCGAGCCTGAGAAAGCGAATTTCTTGCCGTTAGGGCTGTACGCCAGTCCGGCGATCGGTTCGTCGTTGTTGTTGAAATCGTTTTTGAGGCTGCCTGTGGTTAAATCCCAGAGCTTGACGTGTCCAAAATCGTCGCCAGAAATCAGACTCTTGCCGTTCGGATGAAAAACGATGTTGGTTTGCCAGGCTGGAAAATCTGATTTTAGGGTTTGAAGCGGCGTGTTGTCCGCCCCGTTCCAAATTAAAATATCGGTTTCATTGGCGATGGTGGCATAGATGGTTCCATCATTTGAGTACGTCACACTTTTTAATCTCGAGGGTGTACCCGAAAAGGCGAAACTTTGTTTTTTGGATGCCGCATCCCAACCCCTGACCAAACCGTCCACGCCGCCAGAGACAATGGTTTTAGAATCGAGCCAGATCACGCTGTTGATCCCGTCGGCGTGCTTGCCGATCAGGGAAAAAGCATTGTTACGCTCGAGATCGATCAAACGAACCACAAAGTCAGAAGCGGCTATGGCAAGGCGCTTTCCGGTGCTATCCCAGGCAAACGAATACACTTGACGGTCGTCTTTGGAGGTAATGACTTTTGCCGTCCATTTTGGCGCAGACCATAAACGCACCGAGTTGTCGCCCACAGTGGCAAGCGTGGCAGAATTGGGACTGAAGCCAAGCTGACGAATGATGCTCTGTCCACTTTTTAAGACTTTGATCGCTTCGCCGCTGACCTTCCAGATGCGCAGACCGCCCTCGTCGTCGCCACTGGCAAGCATTTTGCCATTGGGAGAATAGGCTACGGCTTCGACAATTTCGTTGTGACCCTTGAGGGTGCGCAACAATTTGCCCGTTTCGCCATCAAAGACCCGCACCAATTTGTCATCGCCGCCGACGGCAAAACTTTTACCGTCGGGACTGAAGGTCGCAATGTTGAGGTCACTGTCGCCCGCCACAACGGTTCGTACCACTTGTCCCGTGCCAGCCTGCCAAATTTTGGAAGTGTTGTCATAACTTGAGGTCAGCAGATATTTGCCGTCACTACGCCACGATACACTCGAGATAAAACCACGGTGCCCGATTAAGCTGTAGACGAGTTTGCCATTTTGAACATCAAAAACATGGACATACGACGAGGTGGCAAAGGCAATTTGCTTGCCGTCCGGACTTTTCACCAATTTTGTGACTGTGCCACGGTGCGCACTGAGCGTGGCTTTAAGCGTGAAGTTAGCAAAATCGAGCGCCAAGACCGGAATGGTCAAGAGACTCAGCACAAAACTCGAGACGACACCCAAAAACAACAGTTTATTTTTCACGCTCTAAGCCTACCGCAAGTTTTTAAAACTCTTCTGGTTTGACAAAAAATCTTGTTGTTCACGAACCATTTTGCATTGAAGCTCGAGGGATGATGGCTTGATTGAGGTTGAGGTGGTTGAACAGATAATGCGCCAAAATGGCGGGTTCGACGCTGCCGCAACCCAGGGTTACCAATGCCAGAATTACGCCGACCAATGCCGTCCAGAGCGGGTAACCCCAGGCTTTGGCAGGCGCAGGATGAAAAGCGGCAAAGATGGCTGCCTGTGCCAGCACCGCCAGCCAAACGGGCAGAAATTTAACGCCCAATGCCAGCAAAAACCCGCGAAAGAACAACTCCTCGCCCAGGGAGCTGGTCAGCGCCAAGAAAAACGCCCACAAGCCGTTCAGACCCAAACCCTGCATGATTCCCTCGAGCATCCCGCCAGCAAAGGTAAAACTGGGGATAAAGCGTTCAAAAAAAGCAGACAGGAAAGCAATCGAAAAAAAAGCGGTCAGGGCAGCAAAACACAGAATCTCGGGTGGCAGATCGGCAAAATTAACCCCCAACCACAAGCTGCCCAAGAAGCCAATCAAACCCAGAATCAAACCTGGCATGGCAAGCAGAAGTTTGATGTTGATTCGTTTGAAACGCACGCGCCTGAGTATACGGGTCATCCCAGAATCTCGAGCGACCAGAATGACAATTTAAACCTCGAGCAATTTGATTTCGTACTGAATTCGCCTGGAACGACCTTTGGGCAAATCCAAATCCCAGAGCGGCAAAATGAGGATCGAATCTTGTTTTTGAAAACTCCAAACCAAGTTTTCACGCCCAAAATTCAAGCGCAGCTCGAGTCCCACATCGTTTTGCCGCACACCGAGGCTTTGGGTGGTGCGGTGCTCGAGGTTCAACTCTTGGCTCGAAATTGGTTTTTGACCCGAAATCAAAACAATATTGTGGGCGCTCAGCTCGAGTTCCCAAGCTGAACCAAAACGGGTCACGATGTCCCAATTGCCGTGGTTGGTCAAGCGGTATTCCACCTCGAGTTTGGATTCTTTAGGAAAAATTCGAATCGCTTTTTTGATCTCGACGCTGACCGGCACGCCCGAAGGACCGCGAACCGTACCCGTTCGGGTCATGGTAACGCGGTCACGGTATATGCGAGCTTCAAACGGCGTATTCAGAAAATCGCCAAGTTCGAGGGTCTGTCCTAGCGCAAAACGCGTCATCGACTCTTCAGCGCCAACAAAATGATCCGACAGCGCTTGTACGACCACGTTGAGGCTACGGTTGCGGGCATCAAACTCGAGCAACTGACCGCCCAAGTTCGGTTTGAAGTACAGGTTCATGGTGTGCGCCTCAGCCACAACCTCATCGCTGCCGTCGCAATCAAAATCGAGCAGTTCAATCTCGAGCCAGGAATACTTGTGCGGCTCGAGGATATTTTCGCTCTTGATGATGTTTTGATAGGCTTCAGAATGAAGCCGTGGTTGCTCGAGAATGCTGGCTTGCTGCGCCTGGTACAAAAACTGGTACGCCTCTTCGGGGACACGAAATTGCGAATTGAGTTTGGCGGAAGCCCTGGCAATGCGCTTGTGAAGCCAGTTGATTTGCGAACTTAATAGCAGTTCGCGCCACGGCTGGGCACGGTTCCAACTCGGTTTGGGGTAAATCAAAGCTTGGGGCTTTTGCGAGTCGATGATCTGCGAGCACAGCTTGGTTTCTTTGAGTTCAGAAATGACGTTTTCAATTGCGGAAATAGTTTCAGTCGAATCTTCCAACTCAAGCACCACGGTTTGCACTTGATCTCTAGGCTTGAGGTTCAGATCATTCGGTAAGCCAGTGTCAAAACCAAACAATTGCAATGTTTTGCCACCCTCTTCAGTGATCCACAGCCCAGCTTGCCGCTCAAGTTGCACTGTGGATAAAAACGTAAATTCAAAGCCAGCAGCAATCAACAAACTGGCAATCTGGGCTTCCCAGGCGCAATCAAACAGCCAAACGCCGCGTGTGAAGACGCCAAACATCTGCTCGAGCACGCCAGCGTACTGTTTTAATTGCGCGGCGGCATCCAGCTTGGGAATCAGTGGCAGCCAAGGTTCAAACATTGCCCCACCCAGCAACTCGAGTTTTCTTGCCTCAAGCAAGGTTTTCAGGCGAAGTTGTAGTTCTGGTCTGATCGTTTCCAGCACAGTACGGGAAATGTACATATGTGCTGAAATCCCACCCTTAGACTCGAGCAAATTTAAGACCTGTTCAAACCGCCCCGACGCCAGCACACTTTTTTGCCGCACCAAAAAAACCAGACAGACCGCATTCACAAATAACGCTCCTCGAGACTCAACTCCAAACATGGTACACGAAGCACGCATTTGAAACTTTTGAAGCAGTTGTATCGTAATGGGATCATGACGTTGATCGCTGGAATTTTATTTGTGGTTTTGTGGCTTGGTGGCGTGGCGGCAACGTTTTTTCCAGTCGTGCCAGCCACCATCATCATTTGGCTCGCCGCGCTGGTTCATGCGCTGATCACAGGCTTTGATCCGATCAACTGGACGTTCCTAATCGGCTTGGCACTGGTCGGCAGCAGCGCCTTCGTGATTGACAACCTGGCAGCCGCCTGGGGCGCTCGTAAATTTGGCGGCTCGAGCGCGGCGGGTTGGGGTGCATTATTGGGCGGCATTGCTGGAATTTTTGTGCTGCCGCCGTTCGGTTTTTTAATTTGTCCTGTGCTGGGAGCCATTGCTCTCGAGATGATGGTTTCAAAAAAGTCTTTTGAACAGGCGGCAAAAAGTGGTATCGGCACACTGGTCGGAATGCTCGGCGGAATTGGCTTAAAATTATTGGTGCATGTGGCAATGGGCATCATGGTGATATTGCAGATCACGTAAATGCATTAGAATCAACCCTCGAGATGAACCCTTCAGACCAAATTTTTCGTCTTCAACCCCGCCCAGCGCGGGGCGTTTTTTTGCTGCTCGGCGCGAGTGGTAGCGGCAAGGGAACGATTGCCAAACAATTTCTCGCACTCGGGATTGTGAAACATCACATTTCAATGGGCGATCTTTTACGCGGCATGATCGAGCGAATTCGGAACAGTTCAGAAGAACATTCAAAGCTCGAGCAAGAACTGGCAGACCCGATTCCAAGCGGTTTCTCGAGCAAGGTGGCGTACTTCGAGCATTGCGTTCAACATGGTTTGTTAATCCCAAATGCGTGGACCAAGGCGGTGATCGAACACGAGTTGATTCATAGACCAGAGCTTCAAACCGAACCTTGGGTGATGGACGGCTATCCAAGACGGATCGAAGCCGCCAAGCACTTACTCGAGTACTTACAAAAACTCGAGATTCCAGTGCTGGCAGTGATCCATCTTTGTATTTCACTGATTGAAATGCAAAAACGCTTGCTGGCTCGAGGGCGCAGCGATGACACCAATGACGCCATCAACAACAGGTTCAGGTTTTATCAAGATCATGTCCTGCCAACGCTCGAGTTTTTGGGCAACAACGTAAAGTTGCTCGAGGTTGACACCCAAACTTTTGAAACCTCAAATCCAGAGCAGGTCGTTCTCGAGCGGGTTTTGAGGGCGCTCGAGATTCAGCCCTGAAAAGACCTACCATCGCTCACGCCACTCGGGTATGATTCATTTAATGCTGAAAAGCGTTCTCTCACGTCTACCACTGGAACCTCGAGCCAAACCATTCACGCTCGAGCATCGCAAATTACGTATTGCGGTCTTTACTGACGTGTACTTGCCGCAGATTAACGGCGTTGTGACCAGCGTCACCAACATGGTCGAGGGTTTACGCGAACTGGGGCATGAGGTCACGATTGTTGCGCCCAAACACCCGCAGCAAGTGACCGAGCCTGGCGTGATTCGACTGCGCTCCACGGTGTACCGACCTCAACCAGAGCAGCGCTGGGCATTTCCACCGAGTTTGCGTAAAATGTGGCAATTTTCAAAACTCAATTTTGATGTGATTCACACGCACGGTGCACTGATGCCAATTTTGGCGATTGGGGTCGGCAGGTTGCTGAGCATTCCGGTCGTGCACACCTACCACACCAGGTTTCGGGATTATATTCATTACGCGCCGTTTTACGCGACCCTGTCGTGGCTGATGACCAGTGAACGTTGGTACGCTCGAAGCACCAAAACTGGGCGACGTGTGACCAGACAACTCAAAAAAGGCTTGGATCAAAGCACCAAAACCTTGTTCGCCGTGGCAGATGTCTGGTTTTGCAACCGCTGCCTCGAGTTGATCACGCCCGCTGCCCCAATGGCGCTCGAGTTGGATCAAATGGGGGTCAGAACCCGTGTGACGGTTGTGCCGAACGGAATTGATTTGGAGCGCCTGACCGCTCTACAAGCCGATCCTTTCCCAGCTTTGAGCATACCAGACGGCGCAGCACGTTTACTGACCGTCTCGAGGTTGGGCAAAGAAAAAAGCGTTGATCTGCTGCTGGAGCGTTTTAAATTGATTCACAACCAACATTCCAACTCGAAGTTGGTAATTGTCGGTGACGGACCTGAGCGCAAGAACCTCGAGCGTCTACGTTTGGAATTGGGCTTGAAAGACGCGGTCATTTTTACGGGTTACGTCAACGCGTCAAACGTCGGCGCGTACTATCAGCACGCCGATGTCTTCGTGTTCGCCAGCACCAGCGAAACCCAGGGTTTGGTGGCGCTCGAGGCGGCGGCTTGCGGTTGTCCGGTGGTGGCTCGAGCCGAGATGGGCATTATCTCTTGCGTTTTGGACAATGAGACCGGATTTTTGGTGCATCCGAATGACAAAGAAGCCTTCGCCGAAAAAACCTTGTTATTGATAAGTAACCCCGAGCTTCAGGCAAAATTCTCGAGCCGTGCCGCGAGTTGGGCAGCCCAGGAGGGTTCGCACCGCACCATGACCAACCGTATTCTTGAAGTCTACAAGCGAGCAATTTACGAGTTTGAAGGTTACGACGACCTGGGATTACCGCCAGAATTTGCCAATCTCGAGGTTGTGCCAAATACCGTTGATGAACAACTTGAAAGGTTCAAATGAAACGCGTTTTGATGTTCTTGGTGGTGTTAATCTCAGTCTTTGGTGTCGCCCAAGCTGAAGAAATCAAATTCAGTGTCGGTGCAAGTTTAACGGGTTCTGGAAAGTTCACAGGTCCAGGCGTGAGCGAAACGGGTTTGCCTGGCAATATTGGCTTTGCCGTACAGTTTGAAGCCTGGAATGTGATCGCCCAACAAGTCGGCATTCGCGCCAGGGTCGGCTCGAGTTGGATTGAGGCGGGCGTGCAATGGCATCTGGACCTCTCGAGTCAGGTCAATATTGTGTTTGGGCTTGGAGCAGGTTATTTCTGGGATGACACTTGGGCGTTGTTTGGGAACGCCGGAATCGAGTACCACCCAGCTTGGCTGCAAAACACGTTTCTCGAGCCAATCACCTTCTTTTTCGAGTACGGCTTAAGTTATTCCTCCAACCTCAACACCAAATTACGCTCGAGTTTGGCGTTTGGCATCCTCTTGTTTTTTTAATTTTGTGGGTACAATCAAGGATGCAAGCCATTTTAGAGCACCTCAAAGCCAGCACCCCGAGCATCCTGAGTGATGTTGAAACCTTGGTAAAGCTCGAGTCACCGTCCACAGATGCAACCCGCATCAACTTGGTTCAAGATACGCTCGAAGCTTGGCTGAAGCCTTACGGTGAAATTAATCGAACGACACACGAACTGGGCGATATTTTGCACTGCCGAATTCCTGGACGCTCGAGCAACAGAGTCGTTTTGCTGGCTCATGCTGACACTGTGTACAGCGTTGGCGCTTGGAAATCTGGTTTGTGGCGCATCAAGGGCGATCAAGCCTTCGGACCAGGCGGCTACGACATGAAAGCGGGCATCGTCCAAGCCATCTGGGCGATCAAAACGCTAAAAAGCTTAAAGCTCGAGCCATCCTGCACCATTGACTTTTTAATTACCCCAGACGAGGAGATTGCCTCTTACGCGGGTCGTCCGCACATTGAAGCGCTTGCAATGGGCGCGAGTGCCGTGTTGGTGCTCGAGCCGCCGCATTTGAACGGCGATCTGAAAGTGGCTCGTAAAGGCGTTGGCATGTACACCATTCGGGTTTTTGGAAAAGCTGCGCACCAAGGCACAGAACCCGAAAATGGACGCAACGCCATTGTCAGCGCCGCGCACTTCATTGCCGAGGTCGTCAAGTTGCAAAACCTCACACTGGGTACAACCCTAGGACCAAACGTGATTCATGGCGGCAGCGTAACCAATGTGGTTGCCGATGAGGTCAAACTCGAGGTGGACATTCGGGTTTGGACACTGTCCGAAGCCGAACGGATCGAGCGCGAAATACGTTTAATCCAGCCGCTCGAGGGAACACGTTATGAAATAACGGATGGTTTGAACCGCCCACCGATGGAACCCACGCCTGGGTCAATGGCAATCCTCGAGAAAGCTCAAAAAATTGCGAACGAAATTGGCTTCAACCCAGGCGCGGCTCGAGTGGGCGGCGGCAGCGACGGGAATTTTACGGCAACCATCGCGCCGACGCTGGACGGTTTTGGCGCGTTCGGCAAGAACGCGCATCAAAAAGACCTCGAGTTTATTACGATTTCCGAACTTGCCCCACGCGCTGCATTGCTGGCAGGGTTGCTGCTCGAGCTTTAAGGATCAACAAAAGCTCGAGACTTGGAGTGTATGGAATTCACTCGAGTCTCGGGCTTTTTAGTGATTGATTTTCTGATGAAAAAGTTTTTGAAATTCTAATAGGTCAAAGTTTTTTGCATAAACCGTTCAAGATTTAAGCGACCTGTTCCCAGAACACCTGTGGTCAAACTTAAATTCTTGGCATCGACACTGTCTGTGGTATTGACCACATCAGTGCCAAGATTTTTGGTCAAGCCACCGTAATCGCGTTGCCCAAGCGCCAATGCCAAACCGCCACTGACCATTGGGGTTGCCATTGATGTACCGCTCCAGGCAGCCAATTGATTGCTCGGGGCGGGTCCATAAACCAGTTCGCCAACTGCCACCATCTCGAGGTTTGAACCATACGTCGAGAACACGGATTTGACATCGGTCACACCAACGCTGCCCACTCCAATGCGCATACCTGCTGTACTGGTCAAACCTTCTGAGGCGCTGGCTGGAAAGTTGACGTTGGTATCACCAGAGTTCCCTGATGCAGCAATCACAAAAACACCTTTGCTGGTTGCGCTCGAGATGGTTTGGTCAAGAGACTTGAGGTAGTCAGCGCCCAGTGAAAGATTAATAATTTTTGCACCGTGGGCAACTGCCCAATCTATCGCTGCGGCAACGTTGCTGACATCACCGTAACCGCTGGAATCCAAAACCCGCAGTGGCATGATTTTTGAATTCTCAGCGACTTGCAAGGCAATACCTGCCACGCTTGTTCCATGACCGTAAGCTTCGTTTGTGCCAGCCAAAACTTCCTGTGGTACAGAATCACCATCAATCCAATCAAACATGTCGCTGGCGGCAACCATGCGATTTTGAAAGGCTGGGTGCTGCAAATCGATACCGGTATCGATAACGGCTATTTTGATGCCTGCTCCGGCATTGGTTGCGATGGCTCGAGCTTGTGGCAAACGAATTTTGTCCCAGATTGGTTGGTTTTCAGTTGGCGTGAGCGACGAACCTGAACCAGTGCTCCAAACAGACCAACCAGACCCCCAGGTAGACCAGCCAGAACTCCAAGTGGCTGTTCCCAAAGCCGCCGCATTTTTGGAGGTTTCAGGTGGTCTAATCGAATTTTTGTTGTTTTCTAAAGCAATTATTTTTGTTGAGGCTTTCAGGGCATTGGCTGCGATTGTACTGATGCCCAGTGTGGCAAAGCTTGACTCTGGATGCCAGGTGGTAATCTTTGCGCCGTACAGCTTTTCGACACTTGAACGCAGATCACTCGAGGTAATGCTGACCGTCAGAATTTTGTCAAAACGAATTGGAGCGACTCGAATTGTATCTGTGACAACCGAATCTTGATTTGTGATTGTCGC
>JANMUC010000656.1:0-11993 GCA_031391225.1 Deinococcales bacterium | reverse complement strand
GCTCGCCACCACCGACCAGACCCAATTGGAGAGCGGGGCAACAATGCCCACCACGATCAAAAAATTACCGATGCTGGCTTTGGGCAGACCAATTACGCGCAGGGCATAAACCGTAAAAAAAGGATCGGCGAGACTGGCGAGGGCGGTGGCAACGCGGTACATGACGTAAGCCTTAAAGCCAGGATCAGACATGATCGTGCTTGGGATGGCTTTGATCTCATCCCTAAACCTCGAGGGGTCCTGCGGTGGGTCTGGAGGCTCGTCGGTTAAGCCGTACACGTTCCAACCCACCGTGAAAACCAGTGCGCCCAAGGCAAAAATAAGAGTGTAATCGAACGGAAAGACCAAACTCGAGGCGAGGATGCCCCGCACCAAAAAACCAGCCGCCAGCGCCAGCAGACCGCCCCAGAGATTGCGAATCCCAAAAAACCTCGAACGGTCAGCGGCGGGAATGGTTTTGGCAGCCACCTCAAACCAGGGCAGTCCACTGACACCAGACGCCAACGAATTGATCAACAAACCCAGCAAAAACATCACCAGCAAAAGCGTGTGATTGCCCGAAAAAATCACGCTCGAGAGGACAATAAAAATCAAACTCAGGGTTCGGGCGAAAGCAGTTTTTTGATACACCACGATCTTGCGCGGCAAATGCCTGATCTTACTGGCAACCAGCAATTGCGGCAGCAACCAACCGCCCACCGTAATCGCGGGCAACGCCCCAATCACGCTGTTGCTTGCGCCCAATGCGGCGGCGAAACTCGAGAGCACAATCGATTGATTGAAAAAACCATCGCCCATCGAAACAAACCAACCGTTTAAAACCCCGTACAAGTAATTGCGATTCCAACCAAATAAGCGCTCGAGTCGGACAAAAATTGGCTCGAGGAGCTTGGACGCAGGATTCATGCCGAGATCATAACGCTTGAATTTTAAGACGTTAATCTGAGCCTTGCACAAAACGGTCATTTTGCACGCCCACCCCAGAATGAACACGGTATAGTTATTCGAAGATGACTGCCGCTGACCCACGTCCAACTGTGCTGATCGTTGAGGATGACACCTCATTGCAAAGCGTGCTCGAGGCACTGCTCGGGCGAGATTACCGCGTGACCATTGTCGGTGACGGCAAAGAGGCTTTGGAGCATTTGCAGTGGGACACGCCAAATTTGGTGATTTTAGATGTCACCATTCCGCACGTGGACGGGTTGGACATCTGCTCGAGAATCAAACGCATCAAACGCTTCCGTGACACCCGCGTGATCGTCATGACCGCCAGCATGGACGAACGCACCCACGATGCCGCAAACCTTGCCAAAGCCGATGCTTTTGTCAGCAAACCCATTGAAAACGAGCAATTTCGTAAATTGGTCTGCGAGTTGTTAAATAAATCTGACGCGCCAAAATCATTCACCGATTTGGCTTTTACCGGTAGCCTTGCCGACGCTAGCGCAGACCGTACACCACCCTCGAGCAAAACAACCTCTGAAACACTGATCGCAAAAAACCCAAGCGGCATTATCAAAGCCGAATTTGACGAATCTGGCTTCGTGCCAAAACCTTTTGAGACGGCAAACGCCAATGCCAACCTGTTTGAAGAATGGGACGACTCGGGCAATGATGACAGCGCAGGTAAAGCTTCCAAAGACAATTCCAGCTTCTGATGCCCCCCGAACTGCTGGGCTTCAGTTTGGGCTTGGCGGCAGGCATCAGCCCAGGACCGCTACTCAGTCTGGTCATGCGCACCAGCCTCGAGCGCGGCTTTTGGGCGGGCGTTCGGGTGGCACTCTCACCGCTATTAACTGACGCGCCGATCATTGCCTTGTGCTTGCTGCTGATTAATGCTCTGCCAAGCAGTTTTGCCGCCCTGCTCGGGTTATTCGGTGGCGCGTTCGTGATTTACCTGGGAATAGAAGGCATCAAAGCCGCTGGGCACGCCAGCCTCGAGCAACCTGTGCCTGTTAAACAATCCCAAGATTTTTTGCGCGGCGCACTGGTCAACATTCTCAGTCCGCACCCGTGGTTGTTCTGGCTTGGCATTGGTGCTCCGACGTTGCACAATGCCTACCAACTGGGCGCGTTCCGAGCAATCGGTTTTTTGCTGGGGTTTTTTAGCTTGCTGATCGGCATAAAAATCGGTTTAGCATTCCTGATCTCGAGCGGCAAACGCTTCTTAACAGCCAAAACCTACAAAGCCGCACTGTATTTCTCGAGCCTTTTAATGCTCGTAGCGGGTGTTGTCTTGACGCTCGAGACGCTGCGCAACCTGTTCAAAATTTGACTCGAGTTATGCTTTTTGCCTGTGGATAAGCTGTGGACAACTGCTTGTGGATAACCTGTGGATAACAAAAAAGCATCTCGAGGTTGAGTCTCGAGATGCCTGATTGCGTTGCTATTTGCTAACCGTTTAGAACGGAAAGCCCAACCTGAAGTGAAACTTACCGCCTGGATTCCAAGGGCTGAACGCATAATCAAGTCGAATTGCGGGCAGTTGGAACGACCCAAAACCAAGATTAATCTGAACGCCCAGACCAATACCAAATTGCAAACCTTCGGGAATTGGAGCACCATTTTTTGAAGCGCGGACCTCTACGCCAGGACCACCACCCCAAGCGTTACCAAAGTCCAAAAAGGCAATGCCCAACAAACCGTACGTAAACGAGGTTTGTAAACCGAAATCGTAACGAAGCTCGAGTGAACCCGTGTAAAACAACTGTCCACGCAAATCGTTAAAATCGTAACCACGCAAGGTGTAATCCTCGAGTTGCGAACTACCACCAATGCGGAACAAACGATTGGCTGGCGCGTCACCTGCAATAAAACCGGTGTTAAACCTGAATGCGAGGGCAAATTTGCGATCATCGCCGATGTCAAAATTACCGTTTTGATCCCAACCAAAACCCAAATACGTGCGGAAGCCAACTGTGGTTTGCTCCCAAGAGAGCGGTTTTTCATTGGCTGAGCCGATGCCCGCCGTACCAAAACCGTAACCGACAGCGCCAGTGACCAGCACGCCTTGGGTTGGGAAATCCTGACGATTTTTGGTACTGAATTGACCCGCGACCTGGGTAAAGACAGTCAGATTGTCTTTTACATTAAGGTTGAACTGTGCTATTGCTGGATCAACACAGTTGGGGTTTGCGACCCGATCACAGGTTTGGTCAGTTTGGTACGGCAAGGGATTCGGATTCTCTGCGTTTAGCGTCTTGCTTCCATTGGTCTCGAGGTAATTGGTTTCGTAACTGAGATCAAAACTGACCCGAATACTAAAGTTTTCACCAATTGGTCTTGAAACACTAAATCCGAGACCTGTAGAACGTGAACTGTACAAACGAGCCGAGTTTTTGGACGAATCCAGAACACCATAATTTGGAATCGGATTTCCAGCCTGAACACTGCTCGAGATGCTAAACGTCACTTCGGTACGGGTTTCGCGGAAGTCCAAGAAATCGATGTCCAACCACGGAATGGTGTACGACAAACCACCCGAGAAGCTTTGACCTGCGTCATTCGGACCACCCTGAATGCCCAAATTAATACGGTGATTCTGACCCCACAAGTTTTGCTCGGTCACGCTGAGTTGCCCCGCAAAACCATCCAAGGTGCTGTAGGTGATACCTGGCACAATGTTACCCGATGAGCCTTCCTCGAGTCCAAGGGTCAGGATGATCTCGTAAGGTTTACCGGGATCGGGAATTTTCACGCCGACCTGCAAGTCTTTGAGTAAACCCAGTTGTTGAATGCGTCCAAAGCTGGCTCGCAGGGCAGTGATATTAAAGATGCCACCCACCTTGGGCAATTCGCGGGTGATCACACGGTCATCGGTGCGATGATACCCGCGCCAGTTGATTTCGTAACCGATCAGTTTTTGTTCCTGAATGGTCACGGTGTAAATACCATCGCTGAAGCCGAACTTGGGTTCTGGGACAATGCCAAAACCCGCCTCTTGGTACGCGTCGTTGATTGCCGAAAAATCCTCCTCGGCAAGTTTGGGGTTGTAAGTATCACCAATTTTTTGCTTAAACCGTGCCAGCAAGACGCTGCTCGGCACAGCCGTATTGCCTTGAATGTTAATGTTGGTGATTGGACCCGCCGCCGCTTCCTCGAGCGTCAAGGTCACAATCAGGCTATCCTCGCCGGCGGGTTCGATCTTGACCCCGACTTGCTTGTCACGACCTTTGGCAAGTCGCTGGACTTCTTTTAAAAGCGTGTCGTAATTGAAAAAATCACCCGTTTTAAGGCTGAGTTCGTCTGGGTTAACGCCGAGCGCGGTGGCGTCAACGGCGGCGATCTTGTATTCGATAATCCGAATGGTCAAGACGCCGTCCACCAGCTTGCTCAGTTCAAAACTGGGACCGCTGTAACGGTAACCCAAGGCGGTGTATTTGGCTCTGACGGCTTGGGCAGCGTTCTGATACACATCGGCTTTGAACGCCCCACCATCGACCATCGACTTGTACAACGCCTTGATGTCGGCAACTGGCACGAGGGTCGCGCCAACAACCTCGACCGACTTGATGCTGGCAGATTCGGTGACATTAAAAGTCACGGTTTGCTTGCCTTCTTTAATCGCGCCAAGTTCGATTTTAATTTCAGGCTCGAATGGCAAGACTTGTCTGTACGCTTGCCCAACAGCCGCACCAGCCTCTTTAAGCTTGGCTTCGTTGACGGTCACGCCAACACCAATGTTGAAGTTCTTATCCAAGAATTCAATCAATTGATTGCTTGGCACAATTGAATTCCCAGCAAAAATCACCTCACCAATGACCGGGTTGGATTCGACGGCAATCACCACCACATTCCGAGAATCTCGAACCTCGAGCGTGACTTTCACGGTCTTAAAAAACCCCAACGCCAGCAATTGATTTTGAATGTCTTCGGCTTTGACATTCTCGACTGGATCACCCACAGAAATGTCGATGGTGACTTTGACCAGACCTTTGATCGTGTCATCGTCCGTGCCGGTCACAATAATTTCATCGATAGAACCTGTGGGCGGCGCGGGTTGGGTTTGAGCGAATGCCGTACCCAGGCTCGAGGTCAACCCGAACCAGCACAGCAATAGAGCAGCGATATGACGGACTTTAGGCATTGATTGACATCCTCCAACGTGTCGCGCCACAAATAATTGCCAGTGGTTCGCGTTGCTCGAGCGTCCCCGAGCAGGTGGTGCTATAAAACCATAAATACTGGGAAAGCATAAACATTTTGTAAAATTGGTTTAATTCATCAAGTTTTCACCCATGCGATGTTTCCAAGTTTCCATTCACAGGTTGAGGCTCTCAACAATCAAAATCAATCCACTGGAATTCCTTCAAAAGTGTCGCCCATTCCTGTATAGGAGCGGTGAAGCACCCGTGAGAACCCTGATTTGAGAGTTAAGCAAGTCTTAACTCTGTGCTGCTCGAGTTTTGGCAGGTCGATGTTAACTGGTTTTGTTTGACAAAAGCGACTTTTGGTAACGCCAAACGCTTTGCGTCTGGGCTAAGATGTGAGCCATGAGTGAAATTGCCACCAGAATTGCTTCAAGCTTGCAAGCAGCTCGAGCCATCACAGACTTCAAACCCGAAATTGCCATCATTTTAGGATCGGGACTTGGACCTCTTGCCGAAGACATCGACACCCAAACAGGCGCAATTATTTCGTACGCCGACCTGCCAGGTTTTCCAGTCTCCACCGCCCCAGGTCACGCCGGAAAAGCCGTGCTCGGGATACTGGAGGACAAACGCGTGATCGCCTTTCAAGGGCGAGTGCACTTGTACGAAGGTTACAACGCCAAAGAGGTCGTGCTGCCCGTTTCGCTGGCGCACGGACTGGGCGCGAAGACCCTGTTTGTCTCCAACGCCTGCGGTGGTTTAAACCCCGGCTGGGAAGCGGGCGATATCATGCTGCAAAACGATTTCATCAACTTCACAGGCACAAACCCCTTACTTGGACCAAACGACTCGAGCCTCGGACCACGATTCTTGCCCCTCATGGGCGGCTACGACAAAGACCTCGCCAGTATCGCCCGTGAAGCCGCTCGAGCCTGCGACCTGGCACTGCGCGAAGGCGTGTACCTGGGCATTACCGGACCCATGTACGCCCCCAAAGCCGAGTTGCGCATGTACCGCCAGTGGGGCGCAGACGCGATTGGCATGAGCACCGTGCTCGAGATTATTCAAGCGCTGTATTTGGGAATGCGCGTGCTGGGCTTGTCCAGTGTGACCGACATGGCAATCGCCGACCGTGAAGACCACAGTGAAACCAACGAACAGGCTGTGATCGAACAAGCGCAAAAAACTGGTCCGAATTTTAGGAAATTGGTGAAAGCTATTCTCGAGAGGATGGAATAAGGCAGGCGCAGCAAGCAGCGCCCCTACGCCATCACCCCAAAAACAATAGTACCAAAGCTCGAGTTTGCTTACTGTTGACCTTTACCTTTACCCGTTAACCTGTATTTGCATGCTGCCTGACATCCTTGAAAAAATCCAAATCACCTGCGCTCGAGTCGGACGTGACCCGAGCACGGTGCAATTGATTGCCGTGACCAAAACCAAAACCGTTTCGGAAATACAGCAGTTCATCCTTGAGCACGGCAATTTTGCGCTCGGTGAAAATCGTGTGCAAGAAGCCTTACCCAAGCTCGAGGCGTTGCCTAATGCCGAATTTCATATGCTGGGGCAATTGCAAACCAACAAAGTCAAATTTTGCAAAGATTTTAAACTGCTGCACGGTGTGGACAACACCAGAATTCTCGAGGAACTCTCCAAACGCGGTGAAGTCTGGGGGTTTGTGCCGCCCGTGCTGCTCGAGGTGAACATTGCTCGAGAACCCCAGAAACACGGTTTGATGCCCGAAGACGTTGCCAATGTTTTAAGCACCGCCCGAGCATTGGGTGTGACCGTGCGCGGCTTGATGACCGTCGCACCGATTGCCACTGAAGAGGTCGTGCGAAACGTTTTCCATGACTTGCGACTTCATCGTGATACCCTAGGACTCGAGGAACTATCCATGGGAATGAGCGACGATTTTGTGCTGGCAATAGAACAAGGAGCGACCATGCTTCGTATCGGACGTGCACTGTACGAGGCAAGATCATGAAATACACGCCCTTGGATGTCCGCCACAAAGAATTTGCCAACCAAATGGGCGGTTACAGCAAACGCGAAGTCAAAGAATTTCTGGCTGGCGTTGGCGACGACCTTGAAGAGATGGAACGCCAAAACCGAGGAATGCAAGAACGACTGTTGCAACTCGAGAATCAAGTTAACGAATTGCGTCAAGGCGAAGAAAGCCTACGTCGCGTGGTCGTCAGTGCCGAACGCATCGGCAATGAAATGAAACAAAACGCCGAACGCGATGCCGCCGTGACCCTCAAAGACGCCGAAACCCGTTCCTCTGCCATGATCGCCGAAGCCGAAAGTGCCAAAGAGCACCTTTACCGCGAAGCGCTCTCTAAAGCTCGAGACATCCGCCTTGACATTGAACGGGTGCGCAGCGAAAAATCAATGTTCCTCTCGCAATTTAGGGCGTTGTTGACCACTTATCTTGATAGTGTCGAACGCAATGAGGACAAAGGCACGGGTTAAACTGCCGCGCTCATCCCACCGTCAAAATTGATCGCACAACCAGACACAAAGGCTGCCCTGGCACTGACCAGAAACGCAATCAAATCCGCGAATTCCTCTGCCCTTGCCACCCGCCCAAGCGGAATGGTTGGCGTTAACCCCGCGTAGACTTGCGCCAAGGTTTGACCCGTCGCCGCCGCACGACGATTCCACTGATCAGACTCAACAAAACCAATCAAGACGCCATTGACGCGAATATTATCCTTGCCCAAATCCTTGCTCATGGCTTTCATCAGCGCCATTCCCGCCGCTCGAGAGACGCTGGAAGGCATCGAACTTGCCGCTGGGGTTTTACCGCCCGTTGCCAAAATGTTGATGATACTGCCGCCACCAACCGCCCTCAAATGCGGAATCACCAACTTTGAGAGTCTGATTGCTGCATGAAATTTCAGATCAAGGTCTTCTGCCCAAAGTTCATCCGAGATGTTCTCGAACGGCATGGCGGCAGCCTTCCCCGCATTGTTCACCAGCGCATCAATCCGACCAAAATGCTGCATGGTTAAATTCACAAACCGCGTTAAATCCTCGAGCTTCGTGACATCGGTCGTGACCGCCAGCGCCCGACCTCCCGCCGCGTTGATGCCCTCTGCCACAGCCCGAAGCTTGTCCTGCCCGCGAGCGCAAATCGCCACGCTTGCCCCCTCGAGTGCCAGTTTTTGCGCCGTCGCCGCGCCCAAACCATCCGAACCACCAGTGATGAGGACAACCTTATTTTGAAGTTCTAAATTCATGACATCAGTTTAACGCCAAATTTGGTTTCACTCGAGATGCACAAATGGCTCTTGGGGGAACGGGTATACTCTTAGCGAAAAGCAGGGCGCAGCAAGCAGCGCCCCTACAAACCAAGGCGCAGCAAGGCTTCTTGACCATAAAATGCACTTGACGGCATGGTCGCAGCGCCCCTACAAAGAATTAGGGCAAACTTTTATGACTTACCTTTTAGACCATCACCCAGACCAATACCCGCTCGAGTCGTACCGCCGCAAGCAATTGCTTGAATGGGTTTTTAAACACGGCATCTCGAGCTTTGATGAAATCTCGAATTTGCCCAAAAGTACGATTGCGTTTCTTGAGGAAAACTTTGAGTTGACCGCATTCCCCAAAGTTGAGGTTTTCCCAAGCAGCGACGGCTCGAGCAAGTATTTGTTTACCTTACGTGACGGACAGCAAATGGAAGCCGTTTTAATGCCCTACCAAGACCGCGTGACGATTTGCGTGTCCACAATGGTCGGTTGCCCTGCAGGTTGCGCGTTTTGTGCGACTGGACGCATGGGATTTGGGCGCAACCTGACGGCTGGTGAAATCGTCGAACAAGTGCTGGTGGCTGCCAGGGATCAGGAACTCGCCCCCACCGAAATTCGCAATTTGGTGTTTATGGGCATGGGCGAACCGCTTTTGAATTACGACAACACGCTCGAGGCAGCACGCATTTTGTTGCACCCAGACGGACTGGGCATGAGTCAGCGCCGCGTGACGCTTTCTACCGTGGGATTGCCCGATAAGATTGTCAAACTTGCTTCTGAAGATGTCACCGTCAAACTTGCCATCAGTTTGCACGCCCCAGACGAAGAAACCCGCAAAACCATCATCCCAACCGCGCACGCCCACACCATCGAAGCAATCCTGGAATCGGCAAGGGAATACCAACGCGCCAGTGGTCGGCGCGTGACGCTCGAGTATGCAATGCTGGCAGGGGTCAACGATGCAATCTGGCAAGCCGAACTTCTGGCAGACATCTTGCGAGGACTGGTTTCGCACGTCAATCTTATTCCCATGAATCCTTGGGCGGAATCGGGTTTTAGAAGCTCGAGTGAAACTCGGATTCAAGAATTTTACGACACCCTGCAAGCTCGAGGTGTGCCTGTCAGTGTGCGCCGCTCGAGGGGGCGCGATGCAGGTGCGGCATGTGGACAGTTGGCGATAGCCAAAACGCCACGGGTCATATCTGAGGATTCAGCCATCAGCCCGATTTAAAAAGCCGGAACGTTTTCGTCATACCGCACGTAACGTATTGGAGATGCTTCGTTCTTTACTCAAATTCTTGCTTTCTTCCTTGCTCGAGTTGTTTGGCAAAAACTTAACGTACAACACACTGGAAAAGCAATTGCACAAAAGCCAGATTGCGTTAACAACTTGGTCAGCAAAAGATTCTCAAAACCCAGACCAAACATTACGAGAATATCTCTACAAACAACGAAAAACCTTACTAAAACTCAAAATATGGTTGCTCGAGCAACAGCAAGACGTGACCGCATTCACCTACGTCACTGCAACGGATTTACACGGCAATGAACTGAAAACTGCCTGTTTTGATCATCACATTGAAGCTTTCGAGCTTTTGAAATTGATGCGTGAAAATATACCCAGGATTCCGACGCAGAAATCATTCACAGGCGTATTTACGCTTTCAGGAAAAGCATTTCTGGCACTTCAGTTCAATCAATTTGCATTCTCGAGAAACTGACCAATCAGCGATTCTCAAGTGATGAGGTTTGACTTGACTCGAGATTTAGATGTGCTCAACTGCTTTTGTCGGTTGATACTCGAGGGTTCGAGCGCGTCCTGAGGGAAATAAAAATCACAGACAATAAAGTAATCAGTACAGGTAACCCGAGCACCACGATCAACGGGGTATCTGTTGTTGGAATTGGCTTGGCTTTGGTCGCAGCCCAAACCCAAGATGCAATGTTGAAATTTGCAGGTCTGGGCAAATCTCCTTTGAAATCGTAACGAAGTGCCTCTTGCGGGAAGGTACGGTCAACAATACCCAACTGGTAAGACCCTGGCGAAACGCTCAAACTGGCTTCGTATATTCCAGGCAGGGTTTCTTTGAGTTTTATGATTTGAACAGGATCGTTGCTGCCAAACGCTTTGATCTCGAGGTCAATAATTGCGCCAGTCACCGCCGACGCGCTTTCCGCGCCCAACACATTGACTTGCACTTGCGAAGATGCGGCTGTTGGAAAAATTGCCATCACACGAACTGCTTCAAGGTGCGCGAATGCAGTACCAAACCAGAGCATGACCAACAGAACCCCAGATTGTTTAAAAGACAAAAATTTCATGCCTTGACTATACAGTCAGGCTTAACCCAAGCTCTCAACAAACTCGAGCATCATTAAAAGTTGCGCGGCAACGGCAATGGCGATCACCTCGGGTTGCTTGCCACGAATACCAGAAACACCAATCGGCGTGGTCACTCGAGCCAAATCTTCATCCGTAAAACCTCTGGCTTTTAACTGCGTTTGAAATCGCGTCCATTTCGCACTCGAGCCGATTAGCCCAATGTATTTCAGGTCTGGTCTGTGCAATGCAGTCTCGAGAATCGCAATGTCTTCGCTGTGGTCGTGGGTCAAAATTAAAACCATCGCGCCAGGTTTCAATTCAGCCATGACAAATTCGGGGGACGGGTGCGCAAAGGTAAATGTGCGAATTTGTGCGACGCTCGAGAAACCCGTGAAGCGCGTTGATTCCAGCATGTCGCTTCGAGAGTCGGACAGTAAAATCTCGAGCGGTAACGCCGACAAAATCCTGGTTAGCGCAAGTCCAACATGACCCACGCCAAAAATTGCAATTTGAGATCGTTCTGGAATCATCGGCTCGAGCATCAGCCTCACCTCTCCCCCGCAACATTGCACCCCAAATTCGGCTTCGGCTTTTTCAGTCAGTGTCACTTCAAGAAATTCTGGAACTCGAGCACCATTTTCCAGCATCACTCGAGCTTTTTTGACCGCCACCGCCTCGAGATTCCCACCGCCCACACTGCCAAAAACCAAATCTCGAGCCACAATCATTTTCGCCCCCGCCGACCTTGGACTGTGACCCCTGACGCTAGCAACCGTCACCATAACGCAAGATTCACCCCGCGCACTAAAATCTTTTAGCACCTCGAGCCAGGACATCTCAGCCCCTCAACGTCTAGCCAAAACTCCCTTCTCTCCTAGGAGAGAAGGGTTGGGGATGAGAGGGAAAATCACGCAATTCTCTCCACTTCTCGAGTTTCCTTGATTTGCTCTATCGCGTCTAAAATCGCTTCTGGCGTACTTGGAACAGCCAACTTGACTTCCGTTCCCCCAAAGCTCGAGATGGCGTCTTTTAGCGCCTCTCGAACGCTGATGGCAAGCATTAAAGGTGGTTCGCCCACGGCTTTAGAACCAAACACGGCTTTGTCTTCGGTGGCTCGAGGTAAAAGCGAAACATGAAACTCGAGTGGAATGTCGGCAAGGGTTGGGATTTTATAGGTGCTCGGTGCGAAGGTGCGAAGTTTGCCCGTGTCATCCCAAACCAGTTCTTCCATCGTCAGCCAGCCCATGCCCTGGACAAAACCACCTTCGATTTGCCCACGGTCTACAAGCGGATTGATGCTGTCGCCGCAATCGTGCAAAA
>JANMUC010000507.1:0-1474 GCA_031391225.1 Deinococcales bacterium | reverse complement strand
GGCACGGGCGAGCAAACTTTTGGGCGTGACTTTGCGGTATCGCTCGAGGTCAAAGGCAAAACTGTTTGGGTTGCTCAGGTAAAACTGATAATTGTTCAGCGCGTCGGCTTTGGCAGCCAAATCTTGCAAACTCTCAAGTTTCCCAGTCTCGAGTGCCCGCACGTACGGCGCTAACATCGCGGCGGTCACACCTTTTTTCAGGAATTCTTTTAACGTTTTATCAATCGCCGCCTCGAGCTTCCCCGGCGTGATGCCACTGGCAGGAATCGCTTCGATCGTAAAGACCCCACCCAGGGCTTGCGAAATATTGGAAACGCTGACATCATCCGCCAGACCACTCACCACTAAACTTTGATACAAGCGACTCGAGTAACCCATCCCCAAAACTTGCGCCAGCAAATCGGTTTCGGCATCGTTGTAGCCGTAAAGGCGCGGGCTGTGCCATGCCATAATGACCTTTGGCGCAGAAACATTGTCGGCAAAGGTTGCGCGTTTGACAAACGTCAATTTTGCATCTGGCACGGGTTTACGCAAAATATCGGACGCCCTGGGAATGCTTTTGAACAAACTCGAGATCAGAGGTTTGATTTTCTTTGGGTCAAAATCGCCCGCTACGACCATCGAGGCATTGTTTGGCACGTAATAGGTGTTAAAAAATCGTTTGATATCCGCCACCGTCGCGGCGCTCAAATCCTCTTCGGTGCCGATTACAGCATTAAAATACGGATGGTTGCTTGGGTACAAGTATTTGGTCAACGCATCCTCGGCTTGGGCATAGGGCGTTTCAGTCACGTTTTGACGCATTTCGTTCAAAACCACATTGCGTTGCAAATCGAGTTTTTTCTGATCAATGTTCTTGCCCAAATTCGCCATTCGGTCCGCCTCGAGCCACAACAAGGTTGGAAGCTGTGAACTAGGACCGCTCGAGTAATAATTGGTGTAATCGGCGTTGCTGCTGGCGTTGTTGCTGCCACCGCCCGCCTCCATGATCTTGTCAAAATTGGGTGCGGCTTTGGTACCCATGAACATCAAGTGCTCGAACAAATGCGCAAAACCCGAACGCATGGCGGGTTCGTCTTTAGAACCCACCCGAAACCAAAGGTTGACCGCCGCCGTTGGCAGGCTGTGATCGACATGCAAAATCACGGTCAAACCGTTTTGCAACACGTACTTTTCAGTCACCACATTAAGCTTTTGCGCCACACCCGCAGACAGCAAGCTCGAGACGGTTAACGCAACAAAAATCAGGGTTTTCCTAAATCTGGTCATCTTAAATCCAGGGTATCACCTGAACCAATAGCAGTGTTGAAATCGTAAATCCTGCGCAAAACAGGTAGACTTCAACCGTGAAAATTGGTTTACCGGACACTTTGCGTTACCAGCGTTACGGCGCATGGTGGGAAGCATTTCTAACAAATCTTGGCTTGGAAGTCATCAAACCGAGCCTGCCACTCGAGGATGCGCTGAGCGAGGG
>JANMUC010000485.1:0-7049 GCA_031391225.1 Deinococcales bacterium | reverse complement strand
CAATCGGGGTTCTGGCACGATAGGCTACTCATCGGGGGACGTTCGTTTTTCATAGACCGCGAGATTCGCGTTAAAACTCGTCCCTCACAGTGTCCTAGCTTATTTTCTTGGGTGGGGTTGTGATGATCTCACGACACCACCTGTATCTATAGCACGGGCAATTATGTCGAAATCGTTCAATCGCTGTGCCGAATTTCGGGACAATCTGAACGGTTGACCGAGATCGCAGATTTTGTGGACTTAGAATCGAATACAGCTTGGCTCGAGTACACCGTAGACGGTCAAAAGCGACATTGGCAGGTCGAAGTCAACGATGACTGGGCGGATACTTTAACCCTCAGTTACGTCATGGACGATCTTGAACAAGACGAACAGCGTTTTTATTTCAAAGACAATGGTCAAGCGATGCTGTTGTTCTATTTGAATACGTCAACAGCATCTATACTCAATCAAATGACCAATAATGCTTTACAACCAATGCTGCCCAAATGATGCAACAAGCAGAAACTCGAGTTTGACGGTTGTCTTGCTTACTGCGTCACTTCGTAATTCGCAAGGCTAACCCCAACATAGTAATATCCAAGAATCTGATCAAACGTCCAACCAGACGCCGCCAAACCTCGAGCGCCATACTGCGACAAACCAACGCCGTGACCGTTCCCGTAACCCTCGAGCACAAGCGGACTGTTCGAGGAAATGCCAATCAGCGAACTTTTCGCGCCCAACGCCCGAATGAACGCATAAACGTTCGTTCCCGTAACGCGCACGCTGCCGCCAGCGCCTGTGATGTCAAGCGCACTTGGGCGACCCGATTCGGTTCGGGCAGGAATCGAGATTGAACGGAAACTGCCAGCCCTACCAGCGTAACGGTTGACCACACTTTGAATGGTGCCGCTCGAGATACGTAAGCTCCAAGGATTGTTGGGAGCTTTTGAAAGTGGGTCTGGACGGGCTTGAAGGTAAGGGGTGTTCGTACCCCAGATTTCAGCACCCGATGCGGTGTGACCACCACTGTCCGAACTAAAATACGTGACCGCAGGACGGTCTTTCCAGGAAACAATCAAACCCCTGGTGGCATCGGCTGCGGCGTTCCCACGGATGGTTTCGACGTTCGCACCACCGTACACTTGGCAGGCGGCAGTTGGGCAAACATCATAATCGCCTGATTGATTCAGTTTGGCGATGGCGTACGTTCTGGCGATGATGGTTTGGGCTTTCAGTGCCTCATCTGGCCACGAACTGGGCATCTCCACTGGGGTCACGCCACGGACGTAATCTTCGACATCGAGGGCATTGACGACATTTAACGTCCCGCCTCGCACGGTAATGATTGCCGCACCACGGTAGACACGACCACCAAATTGAAAATAACCGCCAGAATCGGTTTGGAACACCAAACGATTATGACCCGTGTCGAACAATCCCGCTTCGGTGACAATCGCAATTTTGCCGTTCTGAATTGATAAATTCCACTCGAGCGGCGTGCTGGACTGACTGAGCAGCGTGCCGTCGGTGTACGTGGCATTGTGCGAGGTTGGAAAGATCAGGTTTGCCCTGCTTTGTTGCCCAATCAAAACCCGCAAGATCAAAGGTTTGGGAGGTGCTTGCAAACTCAAGAGTAACAGGTTGTTGGTGTTGACTCGAGCATCCAAAAACGATTCTGCATTGCGAACCAAGACGTTCGCGCCGTGCTGGAGCGAAGATGTAGCTGGTATCGCCTGCGCAGTCGTTGCCGGGGCGGAAGCGAAAAGCATTGTTGTCAGAACAGTCCAGAAACGCATCAACCTTAAGATAACCGATTTTAAGAGCTGAGGTTGGGCATTTCACACACCAAGTGCGCTAAGCACAGTTCGAGCCGCGAACAAATCTTCGACAGCCAAGCCAACCGATTTGAACAAACTGATTTCTTGACTCGAGTTTCTACCAGGCGTCATACCAGAAACCAGGCTCGAAAGTTCAATGGCATTGTGCCAATTCCAACCCTCGAGCGCGGCTTGAATCAATTCTCCAGCGCCGTTGTTGGCAGCGACTAGGTTGTCCACAACCACTGTTGATAACTTCACAGCGCTCGGGTCTGCCTCGGACATTTTTTGGGTGAACGCCCCGACCAGATCAAGGTGCTGCCCTGCGTGCAACCAATCGCCCAAAATCAAAGGTGTTTCGCTTCGGGTCGCGCTCGAGATCACGTCCGATTGGCTGGTCAGATGCTCGAGATTCGAAGCGAGTTTGATCGAAACGCCGTATGACTCGAGTTCAGCTTGGAAATCTAGGGCGGCATTGATTGAACGATTCCACAATAAAACTTGCTCAAACGCTCGAACCTCGAGGAGCGCCTCTGCTTGCGCCTTGGCTTGCGGTCCCGCGCCGATGATGCCCAACACTTTTGCATCTGCTCGAGCCAAATAGCTTGCCGCCAACGCGGAAACGGCTGCGGTGCGGCGTTCGGTCAAAGTCCTGGCTTCAATCACCGCTTCCAGTTCGCCCGTGACTGAGTTTTGCAAAACATAACTCGAGTGAATGGTGGTCAAACCTCGAGCGGCATTGTTGGGATGCACTGTGACGAGTTTCGTTCCCAAGCCCACCGTGGGGGCGGCGCAAGGCATCACCAGGTAAACGCCAGTTTCATCGGCAGGCAAAGATAAACGCTGTGGCATGGTAACGCTACCTGCCGCCAATGCCAAAAACGCATCTCGAGCTGCCTCAAGCGCCAAGGCTGGCGTGAAAACACGGTTGACATCGGCTTCGGTGATGAATTGCATTGCCAAATTATAAATCTCGAGCAACCAAAAAAGCGGCCCGAGACAAAATTTAGGAAAAGGCTTCGGGGTCGTCTTTGTAGGCTGGGTTAATGATTTTCACGAACAATGCGAACCCTTCACTTGAAGCTCGAGATTTGATTGGTGCGACCACCACGCCCTCGCGGATATGACGGCTTTGACCAGACACGGTTTCCAAACCAACTGCCAGTGCCTCGAGTGTCACACAATCAAACGCACCACGGAACACGATGGGAGTCCAAACGCTCTTGAAGAAATCACTGACCGCGTCAAACTCGAGTTCGACACCGTCCCATAAAACCCGAAAGACACGCAAGGTCGGCTCGAGAAAGCCGTAATCGTAACCTTTTTGAACTTTCAAAACCTCGCCAAATATTTGCACTGACACGTCTGGCGCGAAGCTGTCGAGGTACTCGAACAAACCAATGTTCTTTGCGGCTTTCCAGTACGCGTTTTTCTCGTCTTCACGCAAGGCAAGTTCACGGCTTGCCAAACCTTTAGAGGTCACAAACCACGTGCCGTCAGGTTTGCGATAGTACACGCCCTGCGAACCATGAAGTTTCTCCGTGACCAAAACCTCTTCACCAGGGACGAACTCGCTTTGGTACAAGCGAAAATGCTCCACGTCATGTTGACGAAATCGCAAGGCATCGGCAATTGGCGTGACATCACCCGCCAAGCTACTTGGAATCTGTGGTTCGTATTTCACAATGCCCAAGACGCTCGAGACATCTTCAGTCAAATCAAAACCCGCCAGTAACTCAAGTTCATTTCGACCAAGCTCGAGAATCACCCCTTCAGAGAACTCACCACGCAAGCGAACGCTTTTGACGCGGTCTTTATTTGCTCCGCTCAGGTACTTGCGAAACGGTTGTGCCAAGTCATCAGGCAACACGCTTTTTTCTGGCGCGAAAACCAACTTCTGTCCGCTCGAGTATGCACTTTTTGCGACCACGCACTGAAAACCACCAAGCTTCAAAATCTCTAAAGCTTCAGCGTTTGGGTGCTCGAGTACCACTGCTTCGTAGCTTGCGACTTTCCAAATTGCCATGTTGAACACCTCGTTTTCTGAAATTGTGATTTATTGCCCTCTGCATTCATGGTTGAAGGTACAGGAATCGAACCTGTATTGCCTGTGTATCAGACAGGTTTCTTAACCGCTAGAAGAACCTTCAGAACTGGTGATCTCGAGGAGGGTTTAATGCTTATTTTCACGTCGAGGGTGTGAAGTCCTAAACCGTTGGACGACAAGACCTTGCGGACAAGTTTTGGCGGCACTGACGGGAGTCGAACCCGTGTCGCTCGAGAGACAGTCAAGCAGCCTAGCCGTTGGAAGACAGTGCCAAAAATAAAAAACTCGAGTTTGGTCGCAACCTTACTCGAGCAAAAAATGCTGGTGGTTGCCGTTAAGTTTGACTGAGTTCAGAATCTCGAGCCTCAGAAAAAGCAAGGATATCAAGCGCAATTTGCGCATACTCAGAATTGATTTTGTTGGCGTTGAAATTCATTGGTCTTACCTCGAGAGGCAGTGTATGACGCGAGTTTAAAAATCACATTCGCCATTTGGCGTACGCCATTCCCGCAAACGTTTGTTTGTTTAATTTTTTGGTGTAACAGTCAGTGTAGCCCAAACCAGCCAGATTTTAAACCGTTGCCCCGGACTGTTCTCGAGGGTACACTTGAGGTTGTGTTGTTTGAAACCCTCGAGTCTTTAGGAGAAACCGTGACCCTAGCTTTTACTGATGACAAGCCGCATGACGAATGTGGCGTTTTCGGCATGTTCGCCCCAGGGCGCGACGTTGCCCGCCTGACTTTTTTCGGACTGTACGCCCTGCAACACCGTGGGCAGGAGGCGGCTGGAATTGCCACCAGCGACGGAAAAAGCGCGTATCTTCATAAAGATGTGGGTTTGGTTTCGCAGGTTTTTAACGAAACCAACATGAAACCCCTGATCGGTTCGCACGCCATCGGTCACAACCGTTACAGCACCACAGGCTCGAGTTTACTGCGCAACGCTCAACCGTTTTTGATTGAAACCATTGATGGTCCGCTTGGCGTGTCTCACAACGGCAACCTCACGAACACTTTAGAGCTTCGTAAAATGTTGCTCGAGCGTGGCGGTGGACTGCAAAGCACCAGCGACAGCGAAATCATGACGTTAATGCTGGCAGCGCCCGTCGATGCCTGGTCAGAATTAAAATCTGACGAATCGAATTTAGACCGTTGGCAGCAACGCATTCTGGGTTTGATGCGCGTTGCCAAAGGCGCGTACTCGCTGGCGATTCTGACCCGAGACGCGATTTACGGCGCTCGAGATGCGAACGGTTTGCGCCCGCTGTGCCTTGGTAAACTCGAGGGTGGCTACATGATCGCCTCCGAAACCAGTGCGCTTTTCACGATTGGTGCCGAATTCGTGCGCGAAATCGAACCGGGCGAAATCGTCAAAATTGACGCGCACGGCATCACCAGCATCAAACTCGAGCATAATGCACCCAGAGCCTTGTGCAGCTTTGAGTACGTGTACTTTGCCCGTCCAGATTCGGTCATGGAAGGACAAGTCATTCACGACGTGCGGCAACGCCTTGGGCGGCAACTTGCCAAAGAAGCGCCCGTCGTTGCCGATGTGGTGATTGCCGTACCCGATTCCGCCACGCCCCACGGTATTGGATTCGCGCTCGAGACGGGCATTCCGTATACCGAAGGGCTTATTAAAAATCGCTACATAGGACGCACGTTCATTCAACCCGACCAAAGCTTGCGCGAGCTTGGAATGCAACTCAAATACAATCCTCTTCGCGCCAACCTTGAAGGCAAACGCATTGTGCTGGTCGATGACAGCATCGTGCGCGGTACGACTTCAGGACCACTGGTACAACTCGTGCGTGACGCTGGTGCGCTCGAGGTACACGTTCGCGTCGCAAGTCCGATGATCAAGCACCCGTGCTTCATGGGTGTGGACATGGCAACCTACAATCAATTGATCGCGCACAACAAAACGCTCGAGGAAATTCGAGTACATATCGGCGCTGACAGCCTCGCCTACCTTTCGGTGGATGGACTGAAAAGTGCCATCGGTGAAGGCTCGAGCATGAATCACGGGCATTGCACCGCGTGTTTCTCGGGCGAATACCCAATTGACATTCCCGCCTGGTTGTTCGGTGACACTCGAGATCAAGCACTTTTTGAGGGGAGCTTGACTTGAAATCGCATTTCCCGCGTTGGGGCGAGGCATGCGTCTTGACCATAAAACGCACCTGTCTTGACCCTAAAGATGCACCTGACGGGCTGGGTCGCTTCGGGCATGGTCGCCTCGCCCCTACAACACACCAATTTCTCGAGGGTGGCGCATGAGGGTTTTGGTCGTTGGTGGGGGCGGACGCGAACACGCGATTGCCTGGAAGCTCAGTCAAAGTCCAAAAGTCAGCCAGGTTTTTGTCGCGCCTGGAAATGCGGGAACGCATCCGAACAACGTCAATATTAGCGTCACCGAAATTGGGAAATTGCTCGAGTTTACAATTGAGAATCAAATTGATTTTGTGGTGATTGGTCCTGACGATCCGCTCGCGGCGGGAATCGTGGATGCGTTTACCCTGCGTGGCATTCGGGTTTTTGGTCCAACCCAGAATGCGGCAAAACTCGAGTGGAGCAAGACGTTCGCCAAAGAAATCATGCGTGAGGTTGGGGTCAAAAATGCTGAAGCTGGCGTGTTTGAAAACCTCGAGAATGCGCTGGATTTCGTGCGTTCAAAGCCTTTCTCGAGTCCTGGTTTTGTGGTCAAAGCCGATGGTTTGGCGCTTGGTAAAGGCGTGATTGTTTGTGATGATTTAACGGGTGCAGAACAGGCACTCGAGCGAATTTTTTCTGGTGAATTTGGCGAGGCTGGCAGCACCGTTTTGATTGAAGAACGCATGACTGGACCTGAACTGAGCGTGTTGGCGTTCGTGGATGGTCAAACCGTGAAACTGATGCCCGCTGCTCGAGATCACAAACGCATCGGTGAGGGTGACACGGGTGCGAACACGGGCGGCATGGGCGCGTTCGCCCCAGTTCCCGACATTTCTGTGGCAATGCTCGAGGAGATCAAAACAGACATTCTCGAGCCTGTGGTGCGCGGCATGAATGCCAGGGGCATTCCGTACAAGGGCGTACTTTACGCGGGGTTGATGCTGACCCCAAACGGCATTCGGGTGATCGAATTTAACAGCCGTTTTGGTGATCCCGAAACCCAGGTAATTCTGCCGCTGCTCGAGGCGGATTTGCTCGAGATTTTTG
>JANMUC010000456.1:0-2701 GCA_031391225.1 Deinococcales bacterium | reverse complement strand
GCACCGTCCGACATGATGGACGGACGCATTGGCTATATCCGCAGAGCCTTAGACGCTAGCGGCTTAACCGACGTTGGAATTTTGTCGTATGCCGTCAAGTACGCCAGCGCTTTTTACGGTCCGTTCCGCGAGGCGGCGGGCAGTGCGCCGAGTTTCGGTGATCGCAGTTCGTATCAAATGGATTATCGCAATACTTCTGACGCCTTGCGCGAGGCTACCCTCGACGAAGCTGAGGGCGCTGACATGCTGATGGTCAAACCCGCGCTGCCGTACTTGGACGTGATCGCGAAAGTGAAAGCCAGTACCAACTTGCCAGTCGTGGCTTACAACGTCTCCGGCGAGTACGCGATGCTCAAAGCTGCCGCCAGCGTCGGGGCGCTCGATGAAGCCAAATCGGTCCGTGAAGCCTTGACCAGCATCAAACGCGCCGGCTCGAGTTTGATTATTTCCTATCATGCGCTCGAGGCGATCGAAAAAGGTTGGCTCTAAGATGAAATCGCGTCCTCCTCTTAGCAGTTATACCTCGCAGCTTTGGCGTTCGAGGTGGCGTGCCAGAATTGCTTTCGTGGTGATCGTAGCGTTTTTGCTGCTGCAACTCGGTTGGTGGTTGATGTTCCAAAAAAACTATATTGAACAATCCATGTTGCAAACCACGGTCACCTGGACCAGGGAAGCCCAAGCACTGCAAATGCTACTTGATAAAACACCAGTCGAGGAACGCGCCAAATTGCGTCAGTCGCTTCAGCTCGAGTACCCGCATTTGGATTTGAACGCAAGCCTAGTGCAGGTCAACCTCGAGAATGCTGCTGCGTACCGACACAAGCAAATGAGTTACTTGCGAATGTTCGCTTTTGAAGGACCGTTTTTTGTATTGGTAATTCTAGGCGGTTTGTGGATTATCGCCCTCAGTTTGCGTTCTGAGCGCGAGTTAAAGCGCCGTCAAGAAAATTTTCTGATGGCTGCCACCCACGAGTTTCGTACGCCGATCACGACCTTGCGTTTGCTGATCGAAACCTCCATATACCGCGATTTCAGCCGTGAAAAACAACTCGAGTACCTGTCGCGCATGGAACTCGAGTTAAGGCGATTGCAAGATTCTTCAGAACGGGTGCTGGCAACGGCTCGGCTCGAGCAGGGAATTCATCCCAAAGAAATTGGTATCAGCGATTTGAACGTGGTGGTCAGTACGCAATTGCAATCGTTGCAAACTGCGCTTGAAGCCAGAGGCGCAAAGATTAAACTCGAGCTTGCCGATACGGTGTTGCCCGTGGCAATGGATGCCAGCGCATTCGGGATTGTGCTTTCGAATCTTCTGGATAACGCTGTGAAGTACAGCCAGAACGATGAAAAACCGGTCACCATCAAACTTGGGACAATTCAAAATCAGGCGTTTGTTTCAATACAAGATCAAGGCGTGGGGATTGACCCCTTTGAGGTTCCGAACATCTTTGACCAATTCTACCGCGTTGGCAGCGAGTTAACCCGCGTGGCTCGAGGTTTGGGACTTGGCTTGTATTTGGTGAAGTCTATTACTGAATTGATGGGCGGACGTGTGAGTTGCGAACCGCTGGCTCAGGGCACTCGCTTCACGGTGCGTTTTCCGATGCAAGCCAAAACCGCGCCCGCCAAAATCTTGCGGAGAAGTTTATGAAATCCCCACGTGTTTTAATTGTCGAAGACGAACCTACCATGGCGCAAATCCTAGCTGAAAATCTCGAGCTTGAAGGCATGGAAATTACCATTGCCTGCGACGGACAACAGGCGATCGAGCAATGGCGTAACCTCGAGCCTGACCTTGTGGTGCTCGATGTGATGCTGCCACAATTAAACGGTTTTGAAGTCTGCCAGCAAATGCGCGAGGCTGGAAATCACACGCCCGTTCTGTTCTTAAGCGCCAAAGGTCAAGCCGAAGATCGCGTGCAAGGACTCGAGGTTGGCGGCGACGATTACGTGGTCAAACCCTTTCACTTGCCCGAATTTATGCTGCGCGTTTCGAACATGCTGCGCCGTGCAAGTTGGGTCAACAAAGAACTCGAGACTGGATTTGTTTTTGCCTTCGGCGGTCACAGCGTGGACTTTCGCGCTTGGACGACCACGCTGCAAAACGGTCGCACTGAAAGCCTGAACGAACGCGAAATCATGATTTTCAAACTGCTGACTGAGCGCAAAAATGCGGTCGTCTCGAGGGACGAAATTCTTGATGTGGTCTGGGGGCACGATGTCTTTCCCTCGAGCCGTACGATAGACAATTTTATTGTGCGATTGCGCCGTTTTTTTGAACCCGACCCAAGCAATCCAATTTACTTGCACACCGTTTGGGGCGTGGGTTACCGCTTCACGCCCGAAGGAATTAAAAATCAGGAGACAGTATTATCATGAATGCAATTCTCGAGCCAAAAGCTGCAATAACCTCGCCACTTTTTTTACGCGCCTTAAACGGCGAGAACACCCGCAGCGCCCCAATCTGGATCATGCGCCAAGCGGGACGTTACTTGCCCGAATACATGGCTGTTAAAGCCCGCTCGAGCTTCTGGGAAATGGTGCGCACGCCCGAATTGACTGCCGAGGTTACGTTACAACCGATTCGCCGTTTTGGTTTGGATGCCGCCATCGTGTTCTCCGACATCATGACGCCGCTGCCACCAATGGGTGTGAAAATTGAATTCAACCCAGGTCCTGTCATCGAAAATCCAATCCGAAC